>DDWD01000195.1 GCA_002345825.1 Bacteroidales bacterium UBA2295 | reverse complement strand
GTCCGATTTATAGGGGGTCAAACCATCACCTATGGTTAAGTGTACATATTCTGATTTTGGATTTTCAATAACACCTGAAAGGATTGTGTTATGGTTGTTCTCACAAGAAAGTAAGAACATTAAAAATAAGAAATAATAAGGTTTCATTTTATTTTGGTTTTGTTTATTATTTCCATAATTCGTTCACAAATTTCAAATTTTTTTTCACCCATATAGGTATTATCCAGTAAAATTATAATGCTATTATTATTAAGAATATGAAAAAAGATAGATTTAAACCCTTTTATACTTCCAGGATGTGTAATAATATTAATTGTTTCATTATTATCCAATTTATATTCTTTCGTTCCCCAACCCAATGCATAAGCATTTTTAAAAGGAGTAAACATTATCGCCTTTAGACTGTCAAGAAGCAATTTGGAACCGAACAATGCTTTGTCAAACAGATACAAATCTTCAACTGTTGAATACATATTACCGGCAGTAAACACGTTGTCAAAATCAATATAAGGAGCATTTTTTATTTGGCTGTTTTCTTTGATATATCCGCTTGCCCTTTGAGATATTAAAGAATCATTACAGATGATACCTGTATTTAACATTCCTGAAGGATTTAAAATTCTTTCTTCAAGTACATTTTTAAAAGATTTACCTGTTACTTTTTCGATTATCATCCCAAGAATAAAATAACCTGTATTTGAATACTCAAATTCCTGACCAGACTTGAAATTCAGGTCTTTACTACAGAAGTGATGTAAAATATAATCTTTTGTATAATTTATTTTTACTGAATCTGTCCAAAACCCAATTTCATTTGTGTAATCGGGCAGTCCCGATGTATGTGTAAGTAAATCGAATATTGTAATAGAATCGCCTGTATCTTTTCTGTAATCACTCAGGTAAGTTGTAATTGGTTTTTGTAATTCAATTTTACCTTCTGAAACCAATTGTATTGTAATTAATGAAACAAACGGTTTTGTGATTGAACCTATATAAAATTTAGTTGTTGGAGTGTTTTTTGTATTCCATTCAAAATTAGCATAGCCAAATCCTTTTTCAAATATTATGTTCCCTTGTTGGGCAACTAAAACCGAACCATTGAAGAATCCCTGATTGTAATATGTGTTTAATAGAGAATCAATACTATTAGATACTTGTCCTTTACAAGGGATGAAACCTGAAATAATACAAAAGAGTGTGATTTTAATTGTTTTATTCATTGCTTAATGTTTTCAGGGTGTTGTCTTTGTCTTGCTGCTAACTTACTTATACCAACACCAAATGTACAAAAAAAATCATCGGCATCTGCGGTAAGGCATAACCTGACCCTGTGTATGTGATGTTGTTGGCAAAAAGCCCCAGTAACAATGGACTTCCAGCGAGTATGCCGATAATAAAAAATGGAGGTGCAGGAATGGTTTTAGGCAATTTTTGATAGGGTACATATTTTTAATCTACAACCATCCAAAACCAGCTTAACTGGCCGCCCCCGCACCTCCGCAAGCAAATGTAGGGGAAAGAATTCTTATAAAAAACACCCCAAAAGAGTGATAAAATGATCATCATACTAACGGGGATTGATTAGAATGGGGACATAAATGTCTTGGATACGGAGCCGAGTTGAATCTTGAGCCAAACCGGTCTCTACAAAAGGGGGCGATCCGTATTATGCATAACACTAACCGGCAACGAAACCACAAAAGCACTCCCTTTACCCAGCTCACTTTTTACCTTAATTTCGCCGCCATGCATTTCTACAAATTCTTTACAAAGTATTAGTCCTAGTCCTGAACCTTTTTCGTTGGATGTTCCGGGGGTCGTGATATCAGCGTCAATCTTGAATAGTTTGCTTTGGATCTCTTCACTCATACCAACGCCATTATCAGCAACGGTAATCTCGATATTATCGAAAGTCTTTCCTGCGGTAATGGCAACCTCTCCATTTGGGTGAGTAAACTTTATTGCATTGGAAATAAGGTTTCGTAAAACTGTTTTCAGCATATTTACATCAGCATATACCTCAATACTATCGGCCTGCGAATACTCTATGGATATGTTCTTAATGTTTGCATTTGTTTTTGACACCCCCAATATTTCGCTGATAATTGTATATAAATCTGCCCTTTCGGGCTTAAATATCTTATTCCCCGTTTGCGTTTTTGACCATTCGAGTAAATTATCAAGCAGAACAAGGGTGTTTTCGGCTGTTGAGTTAATAACCCGCAAATATCTTTCGCACTCAGCAACTTCAAAATCATTAATGTTTTCAATTAGCAAATTCGACAAGCCCAAGATGGCATTAAATGGATTTCTTAAATCATGGGCAATAATTGAGAAGAGCTTGTCTTTTGTTGAGTTTAGCTCACGCAGCTGGTTTTCTCTCTCCTTAAGCAGTTGTTCGGCTTTTTTGCGTTCTGTGATATCTCTTGACACCCCATGGTAACCAGTAATTTTTCCATCAGCATCGTAGAATGCTGTTGCAGTAGCCTCAACCCAAACGTAACTACCGTCGTTGCAAATCTCCTCCAGTTCATAAATCGCTGGCGGTGATTTGACCCCCTTGCTAAGGTCAGCCATCCGTTTTTCATTCGCCTGCTTTAGCAATTCTATTCCTTCGGGTTTTAGAATCGAAAAAAGCGATTTGCCAATTACCTCTTCCTTACTAAAGCCTCTAATTCTTTCATCGGCTTGGCTAATGTAGGTTAATTGAAAATTGCTATCTAAATGCCATATAATATCGCTGGAATTTTCGGTAATAACCCTGAACTTCTCCTCACTTTTTTGTAACTCCACATTTTTCTGCTTAATGCTCTCAGTCTTTTTCTTTATCTGCAGGCGAAGCAACCATACCCAAATAAAGACAAGGAGCAGTAACACAAGTAATAGAATAAAAACAATCAAGAAAACCTTGGCAATTTGCTTATATTTAACATCCTCCTCCTCATAAACTTTCCATTTTTCTTGTAAGTCAGCCAGCTTTCCACTAGCACGCAGCTCCGTTATTCCATTGTTCAGGATGTTCAATAACTCGGGATTCCCTTTTCTTACGGCCATACAGTAAATACTGGGAATTATTGATGGCCCTTTAATCTCGATATTTTCATACTTATTCTTTTGTATCTCGTTAAGGCCAAGTAAATTGGGTGCCAACACATAATCGGCCAATCCCAGCTCTATAACGGAAAGGGCTTCGGGTAGCGATTGGGCCAAAACATAATCCTCAAAAAGGCCCATTGGGATAAGATACTTTTCGATTGATGCATCCTTGGCCAAAGCTACCAACTTGTAATCGTACAGGCTTGATAGGTCGACAAATGGCAGGTCCTTGCGAATAAAAATTGAGTAGTACTCCGTATGGATTGGAATGGTAAAATCAAAAAAAGCCTCCCTCTCCTCGGAGTAGATGATGCCCACAATAATATCAGCTTTCCCTTCTTTTATGTGTGACAATGCATCATCCCACCTGCTGAGGTGAAAGTTTAGCTTAATGCCGCTTGATGCGGCAATTGCCTCTATCACATCTATCTCGAGGCCGCTGGGTTTGCCATCTTTATCAATAAACGAAAAAGGAGCATAGTCAAAATCGCCACCCACAATATACTCCTGAGCATATATCCTGCTTGGTTGAAGAAGCGATGCAAATAGTATAAAAATTAAAACAATGTTTTTTGCCATTATATAAACTTTTTGCACAAGAATATTATAAAGATAACCTATTTCTACAAATTAGTGTACCATTATGCAACTTTTTAATTTATCCAATCAAACCATCAAATTGTATCCTCAAACAGCAAAACCAAAAGGTTAACAACTTGCTTGGTATAGTGAAATATTATCTAACCATCCCCTAGCATTTGGGTACAATGAGTTAGTTGTTCTCATGCAAAAATTTGGTAAAACAACGGCAAACAAAAAACCCCTTGAAAGCATTGTTTCAAGGGGTTTTTTGTTGACCTACAAGGATTCGAACCTTGACCGACAGAACCAAAATCTGCTGTGCTACCATTACACCATAGGTCAGTACCATAAATTGCTTTTCTGCAAAAGCGTGGCAAATATAAAAGCTTTTTTTGGAGTGGCAAAAACTTTTTTTCGAAAAAATTACATCTACTGCTTAATCAGGCGATTACCGCTCATTTGCCAAATGTTTCCAACCATTTCATCGGGCCAGCATGAGCAGTACTCCTGATCGCTGCTGAGTATATTTTCCAAATTTTCCTCTAGGTGAATCCGTTTACCTTCGGGAACAAAGATGGTTACCTCAACCTCCTGTACTCGCCATTTCTGATTGTATGGGATATAGAAATATGGGCTTAACACTAGCTTATCGCCAACCAGTGTATATTCTAAGTTTATGGCATCGGCGCTATGGCGCGCTGTTTGACGAGTAGCTCCCCGCGATTTTTTCACAATCAACATTTCAAAGTTATCACCATCACTTTTGGCAATGTAAACCTTTGGCTTACCAATAATCTTGGCGTAACCACCATTTTGTGCAATGGAGTAGTCGTCAATTGTTACAATTTTTTCTGGTTTGTAATCGCCATAATCAAAATCCTCGTCACCCACAAGCCAAAGGGTATTTGCGGTGGTATCGGCAAGTGATATCTCAAAGCGATCCTTCACGCTTTCGCGTATTGTAAAGCTACGGGCTTGCAAAAATGTAACTGAAGCAAGCAACAACACGGCAAAAATCCAAACGCTGGCCGAAGTAACGAATATTGCTGATCCCCTCACATTAAACCTAAATACCATTCGTAACCCAATAAAAATTAGCGATAAGAAAGGGATTAGGACAATTAGGAACACAGGAATAATTATCCAGAGCATCGATCCCAAATCGAAGGTTGTGCCCAATAGCTGACCAATTGTTAACCCGCTATAATTAGGTAGCAGGGCAATAACCGTATCGCCTAAGAATAGCGAAAGCACCGATCCTGTTATGCCCAGCAATCCAATGCCAATAAAAAACACAGCAATAATAGCAACCACAACCTTGGCCACCACGGCTAAAACTCCTCCTAGTGCCACAAAAAAACGACCTAAAGCATTAACAAAACGCTCCATCACATCGGCAAATCTATTTCTTTTCATATTGTTACGTACCTGTTCAAATTCATACTTAATATTCTTCTCAATGTTAGAGAGATTCATCTCTTCACCCCTCATCTCCATCCGCTGGCGAACGGTTTCGGCTTGCGGTAGCACTATCCATAATATTATGTAGATAACAGCACCAAGCCCGTTGGCCAATACTAGAATTGCAAAAAGTATGCGGAACACCAATGGATCCACGTTGAAGTAGGCACCCAAACCAGCACTCACCCCGGCAACCAGCGCATTCTGCGGATCGCGATACAATCGATGTTTGGCACTTCGCTCTTTCGACGCATCAGAAGGCTCATTCTCACCCCCAATTTCTTCGTCGGATATTTGCTCGGGCCGTCCAAGGGTATCAATCACATCGTTCACCATCTCAATGGTGACAATCTCTTTGCCTGCAAGCAGTTTTACCAAAAGTTCCGCTGCACGCTCTTCAATATCACGAGTTACCTCCCTTGCCTCTTCGGTGTCGCCAAAATGACCCTTTAGCGACTGTAGGTATAATTCCAGCGCAGCGTAGGCATCTTCCTCAATGGTAAAAGCAATTCCACCCAGGCTAATTTTTAATGATTTTTTCATAGTATTCTTCTTATCCGTTTAACCTTATGGCATTCACAGTTTTAACCAACTTATCCCACCCCTCCTCAAGCTGCTTAAGATACTCTTCGCCTTGTGGAGTTAGCGCGTAGTATTTACGAGGGGGGCCCTGTGGCGATTCCTCCCAGCGGTAGCTTAGTAGTCCGGCATTTTTTTGGCGGGTAAGCAAGGGGTAAAGGGTTCCCTCAACCACTAGCATCTGCTCGTCTTTAAGTTGATTTATCAGATCGGTGGTGTATGAGTCGCCACGCGAAAGGATTGACAGGATACATAGCTCCAGAACTCCTTTCCGCATTTGTGCTTTTGCGTTTTCTGCATTCATATCTAATGTTTTTATTTACGTTGATTTGATGATCCTTGAAAACTCTTCCCAATGTTCTCAGCAGTTACGGGTTCTCCCGTCATCTCAAGCCTTTCGGCCGCTGTACGAGCCTCGGGAATTACTATCCAAAGTATAATATATACAAAAGCTCCGCCACCGCCCCAAAAGGCAGTAATAAAGAAGAGGATTCGAATAATCACGGGGTCGATATTCCAATAGTAGGCCAAACCCGATGACACACCAGCGACTACCGAATTCTCGGGATCGCGATAAAGCCTTTTCCCACTGCTGTTGAAAGGCCTACCCTTTGGCCCTGCATTCTCCTGCTGGTCGCCAAGATCGGTGGGGTCGCCCATAATCTCCATCACCCGATCAACCTGCGATATACTTATTACATCATCCTGATGGGGTGCAGCCTCCTTGAAGTGCTCAGCTATTCGGGCCTCAATATCATTCATAATCTCACGCCTATCGGGCTCGTTGGCAAAACTTAGCTCAAGGCGCTTTAGGTACTCATCGAGTTTTAGATATGCATCTTCCTCGAGGCAAAATACCATACCGCCAAGGCTAACAGTTACTGTTTTTTTCATAATCACACATTGTTGTTTAATACAGTTCTAATATTTTGCAAATATATATTATTAATCATTACCTTGCAATACATAGTTCTAATATTTTTACCAGTATTTTATGGAATATATCACAACTTACTGTTTATGTGGAATTTATTAAAACGTAAAAAATGTTATTGTTATAAAGAGCAGAAAAGAATCGTAATAAACGCCAGCCGCATTAGCGGTGAAATCCCGAAGGGCTCGGCAAAGCCAAGCATTTGTAGCTGGCGGAATTACACCACACCCATTAGTAGCTGGGTAACGCATAGCATCTATTTTGAATACATAGCAGCAATACCCGTGGGTTTAAAGTAAATGCAAAATATTGTTGCTATATAGTCATTGAAAAAAACTATTTTTATTGATTAAAATCGATCATTATGACTATTGTTTTTGAATCTCAACTAAGGAAGATGCAATTCCACAATACGGGCGATGAGTACTACATCAAACCCGAGTACTACTTGTTACAAAACAACAACAAAATGGTACTTAACAATCTAATTGGTAAGGCTATACAAATTGTGCACACCGGGCAAATTACCTGCATCAGCTGTGGTAAAGAGATAAAAAAAACCTATGGGCAGGGATACTGCTACCCTTGCTTTATATCGGTACCCCAAACCGAGGAGTGCGTTCTAAAACCCGAACTGTGCCGTGCCCATGAGGGTATTGCGCGCGATATGGAGTACGCCAAGGCAAACTGTTTGGTTGATCAGTATATTTACCTAGCCCTATCGGGAGGGCTAAAAGTGGGGGTTACTCGTTACCATCAGGTGCCTACCCGTTGGGTGGACCAAGGAGCTAACAGAGCCATAAAAATTGCCATTACCAAAAATCGCTATACTGCAGGTTTAATAGAGGTTACCTTAAAAAAGATTTTGGCCGACAAAACCAACTGGCGCAAAATGCTAATGGGCAACGACGAGCAGTACTCGCTTGTGGCAAAAAAGAGAACGGCTCTGGACTATGTTGCACAGCAAAACCTTGAGTTTACAGCTGCTCCCGACCAAGAGTATCAGATTGAGTACCCAGTACTGAAGTTTCCAAGCAAAATAGTATCGAAAGACTTGGCCAAAGAGCCTAGTATTTCGGGCTTACTAATGGGACTAAAAGGGCAGTACCTTATTTTTGAGGAAGGTATGGTTATCAATATCCGCAAGCATGCTGGGTTTCATATCGAGTTAAAAGTGGAGTAACCATATTAGTACAATCCAAACATTTGATTACATTTGTTTTAACTAATTTGATTAACATTTGGAAATACGTATGAATGCATTTAGATGTATTATAATAAATACTATCGTTACAAATACTTTACTCGATTACAATGAAAATGTAATCCTTTAGCTTTTTTTTAAACTATTCTTGTAAATAATGCCTTATCTTCGTGGTTTATTTTGAAACCCTACACCCTATGCGCCGATTAGTTACCCTCTCATCTACACTTTTCTTAATTCTTATAGCAACCAGCACCTTCGGGCAAGAAACTTGGAGCCTTGAGCGCTGCATTGAGTATGCCCTGGAGAACAATATCCAAATCAAACAGCAGGAACTGAACGTAAAGGTTAGCGAGAACGCCCTAACACGATCGAAACTCAGTGCTTACCCTAACCTCAACGCCTCGGCCAGCCATAACTACAGCTTTGGTCGCGCCATTGACTACGGAACCAATACAGTATCGCAAGATATGGAGGCCACCAGTTTCTCCATTAACTCGTCGGTAACCCTTTTCAATGGCTTTCAGATTTCCAACACGCGCAAGCAAGAGCAATTCAACCTTTTGGCATCAATCAGCGATGTGGAAAAGCTGAAAAATAATATTTCGCTAAACATTGCGGCTGCTTATCTGCAAATTCTTTTTAGCGAAGATCTGGTTAAGACTTCAAAAAAACAAGTGGAACTCACAACGCTACAGATCGAAAGAACACAGCAACTTGTTGATGCGGGCAGTTTACCCGAAGGAAATTTATTTGAAATTGAAGCCCAGCTAGCAACCGATGAGCTGCAACTGGTAAACACACAAAACCAATTGGAGTTGGCCTATCTTAATTTGACCCAAATACTCGACATTAAAACCACCGATGGATTTGCCATTGAGGTTCCGAACCTAGAGAGATTTGAAGAGTCACTGCCCTCCAACTCTCCGAATAATGTATTTGAACAGGCTGTTAAATTTTTACCTCAAATTAAAAGCGCTGGTCTAAGGGTTAATAGTGCTGAAAAAGGTGTTCAGATTGCCAAGGGAGGGCAAAGCCCCAGGCTATCTATTGGATCGAGCTACAGTTCGGGTTCGCGTCGATTCTTGAAAAGCAACCCGTTAGTATCGGAAGATCCGTTTATGGATCAGGTTAAAGATAATGCCAGCTTAAGCATCGGGCTAAACCTATCAATTCCAATATTCAACGGATGGCAAGTAAAAACCGCCATATCAAATGCATATATTTCGCTCGATAACGCACGATACAATCTGGAACAGGAAAAAAATGTGCTTTACAAAGAAATTCAACAAGCATATACCGATGCTTTAGCAGCGCTCAAGAAATTTAATGCAACGGAGAAAAACGTGTTGGCCCTCGAAGAAGCATTTCGCTATGCTGAACAACGGTTTAACCTAGGGCTTGTGAACTCGCTGGATTACACCACTGCAAAAACTCGCTTAACCAAGGCCGAGGCCGATTTGCTAAGCGCCAAGTACGAATTTATTTTCAAATCTAAAATACTCGATTTTTACCAAGGAAACCCATTAAGCCTATAATTTATACCAAATTATGAAAAATAAAAAGATATTACCCATACTGATAATTGCAGTTGTAGTTCTGATTGTGCTAGCCATAGTAGGCAAAAAAACAGGGAAGTTTGGCAAACCCGAAACAATTGACGTAGTGGTTGAAAAGCCAGAGTTCAGAACAATTATCGAAAGTATATCTGCCAACGGCAAAATTCAACCTGAGATTGAAGTAAAGATTAGCCCCGAGGTATCGGGCGAAATCATTGAATTACCCGTAAAAGAGGGCGATAACGTAACTAAGGGGCAACTCCTTTGCCGTATCAAGCCCGACACATACATCTCCATGAAGGAGCGAGCCGAAGCGGCTGTAAACTCTGCAAAAGCGAGGCTTACACAGGCACAGGCACAGCTTCAGCAATCGGAACTTGCTTACAACAGGAATACTAAGCTTTTTGACCAGAAAACAATATCCGAATCGGAATTTGAGAACGTAAAAACCAGCTTTCAGGTTGCCCAAGCCGATGTTAAGGCTGCCCTTTTTAACGTTGAGAGTGCCGAGGCATCGTTGAAAGAAGCTTATGAAAATCTAAATAAAACAACCATATACGCCCCCATGAGTGGAACAATATCCAAACTTAGCGTTGAGCTGGGCGAGCGAGTTGTTGGAACCGCACAAATGGCTGGTACAGAAATTCTACGTATTGCAGATTTATCGAGAATGGAAGCACGCGTTAGCGTAAACGAAAACGATATTGTAAGGGTAAAACTAAACGACACCTCGCTCATTTATGTTGACGCATACCCCGACCAAACGTTCAAGGGAGTGGTAACTCAAATTGCCAACTCGGCTAGCGTTACAGGTGTTGCCACCGATCAGGTTACTACCTTTGAGGTACGAATTTTTCTTCTCGAAAACTCTTACAATCACCTTGTAAAATCCAACCAACCCAATCCGTTTAGGCCTGGGATGTCAACTACTGTTGATATTCAAACCATGACCAAGGCAAATATACTCACCATACCCATTCAGGCTGTTACAACACGCACCGACTCCATATCGGGCTTGGCCAGTGGCGATAAAACTGAACCATCAACCAATCAGTCGGCAAGCAATGCTCCCAAGCAAATTGAGGTTGTATTTGTAGCCGTTGGCGACACAGCGCGGATGGTTAGGGTAAAAACGGGAATCCAAGACAACCGAAACATTGAGATAACCAATGGACTCGAAGGGGAGGAAGAGGTAGTGATATCACCTTTCAGCGCCATATCGCGCAGGCTTGAGGATGGAAAGCTAGTTAAAAAAGTAGAACAGGAAAATCTATTCCAATCATCAAAATAAGAAATGAAGCCGATCCTTTGCATTGAATCGGGAACCAATACTTGCTCGGTAGCTCTTGGATACAACCAGGAGCTACTTGGCGTTAAGGAAAGCCATGAGGCAAACAACAATCACGCGAAAAACCTAACCCTTTTTGTTCAGGAACTTTTCACAAAAAATGGTATCAAAGCATCGGACTTGGGTGCGGTTGCTGTTAGTAAAGGGCCTGGATCGTACACTGGGCTTCGCATAGGTGTTTCAGCAGCCAAAGGCATATGCTATGGTGCCGGCATTCCGCTTATTGCCATTGGTAGTCTCGACTCGATGGTACAAGGGGCAATGGAATGGCTAAGCAAAAACCCTGAGATTACACCCGATGTAATTTGCCCAATGATTGATGCTCGACGGATGGAAGTATACACCCAGCTATTCGACACCAATGGAAAGCCTAACAGTGAGGTAGAGGCCAAAATACTTGACGAAAATGCTTTTAGCAATATGCTAGAATCGAAAAAAATGCTTTTCTTGGGCAATGGTTCACACAAGGCCAAAACCATACTGGTGAACCCCAACGCATTATTTATTGAGAACTTTTTGCCCTCGGCACGGTATATGCTTCCATTAGCAAATGAAATGTTTATTAAAAAGCAATTTGAAGATGTGGCCTACTTTGAACCACTTTATCTCAAAGATTTTATTGCTACTGTTGCCAAAAACAAGGTTTTGGGCCAGCGTTAACCCCTGTTCCAATATCACCAAATCAGCATTAACTCTACTTGCAATTGCTCTATTGGCCAACATTGGTTTGGCACAGCACAAGTCGTTTCAACCTGGAGAACGGCTAAAATATTCTATTTACTATGGACCTATCCGAGGAGGTGAGGCTGTTCTCGAGGTACGACAGGGTAAGTACAACGAAAAGCCGGTAAACTATCTGCACTTAAACGGGCGAACCGTAGGACTTGCCAACGTGCTGTACAGCGTAGACGATACCTACGAAAGCTTTACCGACATTGAAACGGACCTACCCTACAAATCAATAAGAGATATAAAAGAGGGTAGCTATAAACACTATAGCGAGCAGGTATTCGATCACTGGAGCAGAGAAGATTCGTCTATTGTATACAGCACAAAGGTGGGGCAAGTATTAGCCCCAAAAAACAGCAACGATATCCTATCGGCCTTTTACTACATCAGAAACCATTTGATGTGGAATCCCTTAACAGTTGGGGACACCCTTGTGGTGGAAACCTATTTTTCGGATGAGATTTACACCATGCGGGTACGTTTTATGGGATACGAGGATATAAAGACCAAGCTGGGTAAAGTAAACTGCCTTAGGCTGGTTCCCATTGTGATTACCGGCCGGGTATTTAAAAACGAGGATGACATGACGGTGTGGTTCTCAAACGACAAAAATTTTTTACCAATTCGAGTGCGTTTTAACATAATAGTAGGCGCTGCGTACTGCGACCTTATTGAATACAGCGGCTTAATGCATCCATTCTCATCGATGCTGAAAGAGCGTTAGGGCATTGCGTAACCATCGAAAAATCAAAATAGAACATCAAAAAAAAAGAGTAAAACACCAAATCAAAAAGCCTATTTTACTATTTTTGCCCACAAATTTTAATTGTAGATTATAACAATATGGCAACAACAGCAGATTTTAGAAACGGATTGTGCATCGAGTTTAATGGGAAGTTATTCACAATTGTGCAGTTTCAGCACGTAAAGCCCGGTAAAGGTGCAGCCTTTGTGCGCACCAAGCTAAAGAACCTTGAAACAGGGAAAGTAATTGAGAATACCTTTAATGCCGGGGTAAAAATCAACACTGTACGCATTGAGCGCCGCCCATACCAATTTCTATACAAAGACGAGAGTGGCTATCACTTCATGCATCAAGAAACCTTTGAGCAGATCTCTTTGCAGGAGGAACAGGTAGATAGTGTCGATCTGATTAAGGAAGGACAATACGTTGAAATCATGGTACATGCCGAGAACGAGAGCGTGCTTTCATGCGAATTACCTCCCTTTGTGGAACTAGAGGTTACCTATACCGAGCCTGGCCTAAGGGGCGATACTGCTTCCTCATCAGCCCTAAAGCCCGCCACATTGGAGACTGGTGCAAGCATTAACGTGCCCTTGTTTATTGAGATTGGCGAAAAGATCAAAATTGATACCCGTACACGCGAGTACTCTGAAAGGGTTAAATAACCCAGAAAATATCCGATTTTCTAATTTATCCCCAAAATTCGATTTGGGGATAAATTTATTTTGTAACTTTTACCTTCGTAAGCAGCAAGGGAAGTTGTAAAACAAACCTATTATTATGTCATTCTCGTCGTCGAAACGATTAAAACTCAGCACATTCAAGCTCAACACGCTGCTTAGTATGGCCCAAGCCATTAGCGGAGAGATGAGGACTGAGGACCTAATGGATAGGTTCCGCAACATCCTTAACAATGATTTGGAGATTGACCGGGTGCTGTTTTTTAAGTTTGAGGACAAGTGGCAACTGCTTTTATCAACCAATTGCTCCGAGAGCATCAGTTCACAGATTGATCCTGAGCGCGACTTGCTTTGCTTTGATGATATTACTTTTGTTAGCACATCGGCCAATAGGGTTTTGCAGGAGTTCGATATCATAATACCCGTGGTGCAAAACAACCTGGCTGTGGCTTATATCCTAATTGCCGATACTAAGGACGAGGCCAAGGGCGTAAGCGCAACCATAAAGCATCTCAACTTTGTGCAAACGCTCTCGATCATAATTTTTGTTGCCATCGAGAACCTGAGGTTATTCCACAAAACCTTGGAACAGGAGGCTATGAAGAAAGAGCTTGAGCTGGCCTCAAAAATGCAGAATCTGCTAATACCAAACCAGCAAGATTTACCTCAAACCAGCCACGTAAAAATCCACTCATACTACCACCCTCATTCCGAGGTAGGAGGCGACTTTTACGATGTAATACCGCTCGAGCGCGACGAGATTGGTTTCTGCATTGCTGACGTGTCGGGGAAGGGAATGGCTGCGGCAATTCTTATGTCGAACTTTCAGGCCAACCTTAGAGCACTTTTCACTTATGATATCACCCTAACGGGTCTTGTAGAAAAACTTAACGACCGTGTGTTGGGCTCAGCTAAAGGAGAGCGATTTATCACCCTATTCATTGGCCGATACAACCCCAACCGCAAAACTCTTGAGTACATCAATGCAGGCCACAACCCTCCCATATTTTTTAACACAGTAACTAAGGAAACGCTACAGCTCACCAGCGGGTGTGTTGGATTGGGAATGGTTGATGAAATTCCGGTTATGACTGTGGGCTCATTGCGGATTACATCGCCCTCGAAACTAATTTGCTACACCGATGGGCTTGTGGAATACGCAAAAGATGGAAAGATTATTATGGACCAAAGCATTGTTGAAGAATGCATTAATAACGATGGAAACATTGCCGATAATGTGAATCAGATTGTTAAGATTAGGGTTGATCAAGAGGAGTCAAACACCATTCAAATCTTTGACGATATCTCTATCCTCGGTTTTGAACTTCAATAGGAGCCACAAGCCGTCCATTTATTCCCGAACTGGCTTCACGTTAACCAATCGTTCCAACGCAACCACAATAGCCATAAAACCCCAGAAAACTGCGGCTATCTTATCGGCATCCAAAAAGTTATTCAAAAACCCATGAAATACGTAGGTAACCAATCCTACCACACAAGCCACTACAATATTCCTATGCTTGTGGCTTAACCTGGGATTGTGAATTAGCCTAAAGCCAGATATCAATATAAAGACAATGATAAGCACAAAGCAAAGAACGGCGAGCCAACCCGCTTCAGACATCAACCCTAAATACTCGCTGTGAGCATTGCCACCGGTTCCAAAGTTTGTACTTATTATGGTTTTGTTGTAGCTCATCTGAAAAGGGGCATACTGGAACTGATAGGTACCTGGCCCCCATCCAAAGAATGGCCTCTCCTTAAACATTGCTAAAGCAGCATCCCACCTATTTATTCGCTCAAGATTCGAAGCATCGGACTTGATGTTAATCATCGATTGAATATGCTCGGTTAGGTTCCCGCTTGAATCGGTTGTATTTCGTTCAAGGCGCCACAAAATATCATCCTGAAAGGTAAAAAATAGGGCTAGCATTACTCCAAGGGTAATGAGAATACTTCGAAAACGAATTTTAAGTAGTATTAGAACCCACACACCTGCTCCCACAATTAGGCTAAGCCAAGCCGCTCGCGAATAGGATAGCACAAGAGCCACAACAAAAAAAACAGACAAGGCCCAAAGCAGCTTTTTAATCAAACCTTTGGACATATTTACTGCAAGGGCGATGGTTACAGGAATAACAAAAGCCAGGGCGGCACCATATGAAGTATGATCGACAAAAAATGGTGCCGATGCGCCATGCGCCACTTTGTGATCGAAAAGCCCAAACTGGGCTTGCTTTATCAGGCTTAATACCACAACACTAAGCAAGCCACAAATGTATAAATACAGGAATCGGTTTATATTCTTGCTATCCTGCATAAACAGCACGTAGGCCAGGTAGAAAAAGACACCAATGAACCAGAAACGAACCAAAAAATATTTGATTGATACCACCGGCATAACGCTAGTAACCGATGTAATTAGAAGCCATCCTAAGTAAAAAAGCATTGCTAAAAAAACCGGATGCCCAAAAAGTTCGCGTTTAAAGTATCCCTCTTTAAAAGATTTTAGAATCAGCATTACAAAAAGAAAAACAAGGATTGGCTCGGTGGGAAACCAGAAATCGAAAGGTAAACCCGGAATCAGCCTTCGAAGGGGTATTGAAAGCGGAGCAAGAAATGCCAAAGCGAAAAACAACTTGGTTGGGGCAAAGAACACCCATACGGCTATTAACAGTAAAAAGGGAATAGCACTTGCTACAAACGTCTGCCGATAAAGGAAAAAACTATTGGCAGCTACAAATAACAGGCTTAGAATAATAACGAACCATATATCGTTCCTACTCTTTTGCAATGCTGGGTGGATTTATTGATCGCCTAAAAAAATCGACCAGAACAAATAGGAATAACGAGAAGAATAAAGCCGAAAGCGTTGCTGCCACAACAATCACTAACTTTTTGGGTTTGGCCTTCTTGTCGGCCGGATAAGCCCAATCAATAACAAATTGTGAAGGAATAATCCCCTGGGCCTCTGCCCTTAGTATATGCAAATTCTCCTGCATATCTTTTAGCTGCAAAGATTTGTACTGCACATCATTAAAGAAACGGGTAAAGTTGGCTCCATAGGTTGCCAGCTCATCCATATACTTCTTAAGATTTGACGATGCGTTTGGGCTACTATTTGCAATAGCCTCGGCATACACACGGGTAACCTCCTTGGCTTGGTAAGGCAAATCGAGCACACCCTTGGACATAACGAACGACAAGCTATCGTCGATACGATAAGCCTCAGCAAGAGTTTGTTGATAGTGAAACTCTAGCACCTCTAAAGCCTTTTGCGCTACGAGTCGCTTTGCATCGCGGGTAAGGCTGTCGGCTGCAACAACTATGGCGTTTGCCAATTTAGCCGCCATCTGTGGATCGTTATCGTAAACTTCAATCATCACGGAACGATAGCGCGACGGCCTAAAGGATATGTTGCTGCTGTAGGCATTATTCACCTTATGCCAAGCAAACTCCTCGTTGGCGTTAACACCATAATGTTCAAACAAGTTGAACTTGTTGATAATATGCCTACGCAACCCCTCCGACGATAGCACCTGGATTAAGTGCTCCACCTCCTCATCGTCGCCAAACACTGTGAGACCCTTGGCCCTTGAAGCCACAAAAACATCTTTGGAGGCTTGTGTTGACGAGGCGGGAATTAGAACTGCTGTTGATTTAAACTGAGGGGTTATCAAAAACGAAACTACCAGCGAAACAGCAAATGCCACAAAGCCAATAAGTATAAAAACCATTCGCCTTTGCCAAACCATTTGAACCAGATTGGTTCCATTCAGGTTAAAATCGGGTAGTTCCTTATCCATTGCTCAACAATTTTAATCGACCTTTATTAGAAAGTAATTCTTTTTGCCTTTCTGCACCAATAAATACTTCCCGTTAATAAGCATTGAGGCGTCGATAAGCATATCAGCATCCTCAATCTTCTCCTTGTTTATACTTACACCCCCACCCTTAACGGTTCTTCTCAAATCGCCCTTGGAGGGGAAAATCTCACTCTTATCGGCGGCCAACTCCGAAAAAGGGATTCCATTGGTAAGGGTTTCCCTTGAAATATTAAATAGGGGTACACCTTCGAAAACGGATAAAAAGGTATTTTCGTCTATTCGATGTAAAATATCGGAGGTTGACTTACCAAAAAGTATCTGCGAGGCCTCAACGGCGGTGTTGTAATCATCCTCGGAATGAACCATTATGGTAAGCTCTTTAGCTAGCACTTTTTGAAGTTTGCGCTCATGGGGTGCCTGTTGATGCTCAGCCACCAGCTGCTCAACAGTTTCCTGGCTAAGCATTGTAAAAATCTTGATATACTTCTGGGCATCCTCGTCGGAGGTGTTTAGCCAGAATTGGTAAAATTTATATGGAGATGTAAGGTTCCGGTCGAGCCACACGTTACCCTCCTCAGTTTTGCCAAACTTTCCTCCATCGGCCTTGGTAATTAGTGGGCAGGTTAGGGCAAAGGCCTCTCCACCAAGCTTACGACGGATAAGTTCAGTTCCGGTGGTAATATTGCCCCACTGATCGGAACCACCCATTTGCAATTTACAACCATTGGACTGATAAAGATGAAGAAAATCGGTACCCTGCACCAGTTGGTAAGTAAACTCCGTAAAGGACAGCCCTGCTCCGGCTTCTCCGCTAATGCGTTTCTTCACCGAATCCTTACTCATCATATAGTTAACGGTGATATGCTTGCCAATATCGCGGATAAAATCGAGAAACGAAAACTCCTTCATCCAGTCGTAGTTATTCACCATAAGTGCGGCGTTGGGCTCGTCCGAATCGAAATGGAGAAAACGAGAAAGCTGTTTCTTCAAACACTCCTGATTGTGCCTGAGAGTCGCCTCGTCGAGCAGATTGCGCTCCTGGGACTTTCCCGATGGATCGCCAATCATTCCGGTTGCTCCGCCAACAAGCACAATAGGCTTATGCCCACACTGCTGAAAATGCTTAAGCATCATTACCGATACCAAGTGGCCAATATGTAACGAGTCGGCAGTGGGATCGATGCCCACGTATGCACTTGTCATCTCCTTTTGGAGTTGCTCCTCGGTGCCGGGCATCATATCATGAATCATACCGCGCCACTGTAGTTCCTTCACAAAGTTCATAGTAGAAAAAATTTTGGCAAAGATATAAAATGCTGGCAAAAGCAACCTGCTTTTTAAGATTGCAATGCAAAGGAAATTAACTTAAGCGGAA
This sequence comes from Bacteroidales bacterium UBA2295, assembly GCA_002345825.1. Taxonomy (GTDB): domain Bacteria; phylum Bacteroidota; class Bacteroidia; order Bacteroidales; family Tenuifilaceae; genus Perlabentimonas. Next base: position 70,302 of record DDWD01000195.1, on the reverse strand, counting down.
CTAGGCGACAAACCGCCTAGGTTTCAATATCCTTCTCCTTTTGCACGGTGAAGGTATCCTGCACTTTGTGTTTTATCTCTTCAAAGTTTAGGTATGGGAAAATGCTGGGTGCCAAGCGCTCCACTGGGCCATAAAGCATTGACTCTTGGCCAAAATCATCGGGAATAATTCTAACCCTTTCGCTCACCTTCCCTAGCAGTAAAAGAATTACGCTAAGGATTAAAGCCGTTTTAAGTACGCCAAAAGCCACACCCAGCAACTTGTTGGCAAGCCCCAGGAATGCAAGATTGACAATGCCCTCGGCAAGTTTACCCACAAAATGCACTCCCACAACAATGGCTGCAAAGGTTAGAGCAAAGGCAATTAGGGGTAGGTAAGCCGAACTAAACGAGAAATGCTCTGTGATTAATCCAGCTGTAAAATCGGAGAAATGAATGGCTCCCCATATCCCAAGCAGGAGCCCAACTAGTCCGGCAGCCTGACCAATAAGACCCTTTTTATACCCATTAAATCCGGCAAGGATGAATAGAGCAATCAGTACGATATCTAAAATTGTCATGATAAAAAAAAGTTTTTAGGGTTGTTCGTTATGCCTATTTTTTTCTATTTACCACAAAGTTAGCCATATCTATCAATGCATCGCGATAAGTTGAGTCGGGGAATGTTGACAGGGCAGCAATAGCTTTCTCCTTGTAATCATTCATCATTTCTGTTGCGTAATCAATTCCCCCATAATGGTTTGCAAACTCTATTACTTGCTCAACAGCCTTTGGGTTTCGCTTACTCTTGCGCATCAATGCCAAAATCTTCTTTCTATATTCCTTATCGGCTTTTGACATTGCGTGTATGAGTGGTAGAGTAAGCTTATTCTCTTTAATATCGTTACCCGTTGGTTTACCTAGCGCCCCTTTGGCTTGGTAATCGAAAATATCGTCTTTTATTTGAAACGCAAGTCCCAGGTTAACACCATATTCGTACATCTTATCAATATTATCCTGTTCGGCACCAGCAGATACTGCGCCATTCACCAAACACGAGGCTATAAGCGTTGCGGTTTTTTTATGGATAATATCGAAATAGGTGGCCTCATCGATATTCATCTTGCGAGAGCGCTCAATCTGAAGGAGTTCACCTTCGCTCATATCCTTTACAGCATTGCTCATATTACGAAGCAATTCAAACTCGTTGGTATCAATTGCCAGAAGCAGTCCTTTTGACAATAAAAAATCGCCTACCAGAACAGCAATTTTCGAACGCCAGAGGGCATTTATAGAGAAAGATCCCCGGCGCTCGTTGGCTTCATCAACCACATCGTCATGTATTAAGGTTGCTGTATGCAGCAGCTCTATCATGCCGGCTGCAACAAAGGTGGAGTTTGAAATACCTCCGTTTAGCCCAGCGGACAGGAATACGAGTAAGGGTCTTACTTGCTTTCCCTTGCGACGGTAAATGTAGTTGGTTATAGTGCTAAGCAGCGGTACCTTGCTGCTCATAATTTTATGAAAGTATGGCTCGAAAGCTTTTAGCTCGTGTTCAACTGGTTTTTTTATGGCACTAAGGCTTGACACTTTATTCTGTTTTGATAACATCGACAAATTAACTACTTTTTTTGCTTAATACGGCTGCAATAACAAAAAAATGCCCAATAGAGGTTTATCCTATAATTACTAAAAGAGCAAATTAAAAACTAAGTGAGAACTGAAAATTAATAAACTACGAGGCAAAAAATACTAAATATTCATATATTTGCATCAATTAAATATGTCAATATGAGTACCGTTAAAGATCTAAGAATTGAGCAATTAGAGCAAGCTGCCAGTATGCTAAAAGCCATTGCGCATCCAATGAGAATTGCCATTCTCAACTTTTTGGAAGATGGTAACCGGATGACCGTTACTCAAATTCACGAGAAACTTGAGATTGAACAGTCCACCACCTCGCATCACCTGGGTATACTTAAAGACAAGGGCGTGTTAGCCTCAAAGCGCGATGGCAAAAACACGTACTACTTCCTTAAAAATGACAGCTTAGCTAAAATCATGGATTGCCTCAACCAGTGCACCACCTAAACAGCCAAAACAGCACTACTGTATTAAAACAAATCTTTAGTTAAGTTGTTCTTGGAAAGGGTGAGGGTTTTGCTGCTCACCCTAAAGAACATTACACTATCTACTTAACAGAAACAAGATGTCGAGGATTAGGCTTACCAAGGAGTTCACATTCGAAATGGCCCATATGCTTGAGGGCTACGATGGCCCCTGCAAAAATGTGCATGGTCACTCATACCGATTGGCAGTGACCGTTATTGGCGAGCCAAACGCTAACCCAGCCGACCCAAAATATGGGATGGTAATGGATTTTGGACAACTCAAAAGCATTGTAACCAAAAAGGTTGTAAATCGATTTGACCACGTTTTGATGGTTAAAGGTAACAATCAAATTTTAAAACAACCGAATATTCAATCATTGGGTAATATTGAACAGGTTGATTACCAACCAACCTGTGAGAACCTTCTGATTCATATTGTGCAACTAATCTCCGCTGAACTTCCTAAAGAAGTAAAGCTGCACCATTTGAAACTCCACGAAACTGCTACCAGCTTTGCCGAATGGTTTGCCAGCGACAACTAATTAAAGGATAGTGAATAAAACCAACACCGTTTATGTTTGCGACAGCATAACACTCTGCCAAATTACCCTTGCAGATGCTTATGATATTTTCAGCACCATCAACTCGCAACGAGAGTTCTTAGGCAAATGGCTTCCGTTTGTTGCCGCTACCAAAACAGTAAGCGACAGTATTGCCTTTGTGCAATCGGTTTTAAATGCACCACCTGAGCAAACCGAACTGGTGTATACCATCCAGTATAACAAAGCCTTTGCTGGCATTATTGGCTTTAAGGATACGGATAGGTTGAACGGAAAAACCGAGATTGGCTACTGGCTATCGGAACCGCTACAAGGCAAAGGGATTGTGACCAAATCGACAAAAAAACTTATTGAAATTGCCTTTGAAAAAGAGCAAATGAACAGGATTCAGATTAAATGTGCTGTTGACAATTTACCCAGTAAAAGAATACCCCAAAGGCTTAGCTTTACTCTCGAAGGAATTGAACGAGAAGGTGAGCTACTTGCCAACAAAGAATATACGGATCTTGAAGTTTACAGCCTGCTCCGCTCTGATTATGAAAGAAACAAGCATATTTACATAAACAATATTTACGAACGATGAAAAACAACTGGACAACTAAAAATATCCCTTCGCAAAAGGGTAAAACAATTATCATAACCGGTGCCAATAGCGGATTAGGTCTCGAAGCAGCCAAGGTTCTGAGCAGTAAAGGAGCGAGGGTAATTATGGCGGTTCGCAGCATCACCAAAGGACAAGATGCTATTGCAGAGATAAACAGAGAATACCCTACTGCCCAGCTAGAGTTAATGCAACTCGATCTATCCGATCTGGAATCGATTAGGAACTTTGCCGATGAATTTAAGCAACGACACACACAAATTGATGTGCTTATCAACAACGCTGGCGTGATGTGGCCACCCAAGCGCGAAGAAACAAAGCAAGGTTTTGAAACCCAGCTGGGAATAAATCACCTTGGCCACTTTGCACTCACCGCACTGCTGATGGACGTTATTAAACAGACACCCAACTCGCGAATTGTAACGCAAAGCAGTATAGCCCATACGGCGGTATCGGGATTAAACTTTGATGATTTGAACTGGAAAAAATCGTACAATAAAACCAAAGCTTACGGGCAAAGCAAGTTGGCGAATCTTCTGTTCACCTACGAGCTGGACAGAAAACTTAAGGAGATTAAAGCGAACACGAAAGCCATTGCTTGCCATCCGGGAGTATCTAACACCAATCTTTTTAGGACTTCGGCTAGCTTTGTAGGCAAAGCTGTAAATTTAATAGGGCAAAAGGCCGAGATGGGCGCATTGCCAATGCTTAGAGCCGCCACAGAAGAAAAGTTAAAGGGCAGTGAGTTTATTGGCCCCAATGGATTTATGGGCTTCTCGGGATATCCTGTCGAAGTGAAATCGACCAAAACGGCAAGAGATAGACAGCTGGCAAAACGATTTTGGGATGTTTCGGCTGAGCTTACCGGCACACGTTTCAATTTCCAATAACATAATTGTTGAAGATGAGAAGGCTTACTAATGGCGAGGTTGTCCTCAGAGAGTTAGTACCAGACGATAAGTACAGGCTTGCGGAGCTGGCCAACAACAAAAAGATAAGCGATAATCTTCGCGATGGATTCCCAAATCCATACACAGTTGCCGATGCTCAAAGCTTTATTGAGATGTGCCTCAACCTAACACCTCCCCAGGTATTTGCCATTGAATACAATGGGGTGTATGCTGGCAACATTGGGCTACATAAAGGTAACGATGTGTATAGGAAATCGGCCGAGATTGGCTACTTCCTCGGGGAACCATTCTGGAATAAAGGGATTATGACCAAAGCTGTTAATCTAATATGCGATTACGGGTTTAGCAATCTAGATATTGTTAGAATATTTACTGGGGTTTTCGACTACAACATCTCATCACAAAAAGTGCTCGAAAAGTGCGGATTTACTAAGGAAGCCGTTTTTAAAGACGCAATCTTTAAAAACGGTAAAGTATGCAACGAAATACGATACGCAAAACTACAAAACGATTAACTCCCTCCACATCCGACATGACCATACCATTTAAGCTCAAAACCCAGCCTCGTTGACTTTTTCGTCATTATTTGGAGCTGGGTTGATTTTTTTTGTAACTTGTGCTTATTGCAATATGTTAAACCCTGCAATAACAAAGGGATTAATTATAGTATGTTTAACCAAAAAACATTACCATGATAGCAACCAAAATTATTAAATCGGCATTATTGTGGCTAACCCTGTTTTTCTTGATCTTTTCATGCCAAAATCAAAAGGAAACAGATGGTATAGCCCTATCGGAAATGGGAGAATATGCATCATATGCCAAAGGAAAGATTAAAAATATAGATATGAGCCAATTCTCCAAAACCCTACTTGACATCCCATACATTGGAAATGAAAACCCACGACAAACCCTAGACATTACTTATCCCACTGTAGGCGAGGCACCATACAAAACCATTGTAGTTATACATGGCGGTGGATGGAAATACGGGAACAAGCAAGCCGAAACTCTTGCTCCTATCTTTCAGGCCATTACCCAGGGTTACGCCGTTGTATCTGTAAATTATCGCCTATCGGACGAGGTGGTATGGCCAAAACCTCTACATGATGTAAAAGCCGCAATCCGACACCTTAGGGCTAAAGCCGCGGATTACAATTTAGATACCAAAAATATTGTGGTTTGGGGCTCTTCGGCTGGAGGGCACATTGCTATGATGTTGGGAGCAACCAATAACCACCCGGCATTCGAGAACCTTTCGATGGGCTACGAGAATTTCTCTAGCGCTGTTCAGGGTGTGGTTTCATGGTATGGCGTTGCCGATATCAGCCGCCTAACAAATCTGGGATCACATCCGGCCAACGACATCATGGGCTTTAATGTTCAGGAAAATTGGACAAAAACCACCGAAGCCAACCCAATTAACCTTGTTGACTCTCAGTTCCCTCCCATTTTGCTGGTGCATGGCACAAACGACAAGGTTGTTCCCTACATGCAGTCGGTTAACATGCAAAAGGTAATAAACGAAGCGGCTGGCAGAAACATTGCCGAGCTAATGACCTTTGATAATGCCAGCCACAACAACAACAAGATAAAGGATCAGGAAAATATGGTAAAGTATTTCGACTTTGTAGATAAAATCCTTTACCAAGGAAACAATCCATATCGAAACAGCAATTTCATCAACATAAAAACAACCAAGTAAAACTGGAAACCCTAAGAACCAAAACGAACCGCTGATTTAATAACTAATCAGCGGTTTTTTTGTAAACAAGCGATTACAAAGACACGGTAATAATTGGGGTAAGGCCTAAAATTTCTATCTTTACCCAACATTAAAAGAACCTTGATAAATAATTATCCTATGACTTTCACCATTATTGAGGTAAACAATAGGAAAACACAACGCGAGTTCATTACCCTTCCCGTAAGCCTATACAAGAACGAGCAGAACTGGATTAGACCTCTTGACAAGGATATTGAAGACATTTTTGATCGGGAAAAAAACAAGCACTTTCGCAATGGCGAAGCCATTCGGTGGATTTTAGCCGATGAGAATGGACGTACCGTAGGTCGTGTTGCAGCATTTATTGATCATAGCCTTAAGAACACCGAACTGCCTACAGGCGGAATGGGTTTTTTCGAATGTATCGATAATCAGGAAGCAACCAATATCCTTTTTAATACCTGCAAACAATGGCTAGAGGCTAGAGGTATGGAAGCTATGGATGGCCCCATAAATTTTGGTGAACGCGATAAATGGTGGGGCTTGCTTGTGGAGGGGTTTTACGAACCCAACTACTGTATGGGTTATCATCTGAGCTACTACAAAGCCCTATTTGAGAATTACGGCTTTAAAAACTATTTCAAGCAGTTTACCTACCACATGCCGGTAACCGATAAGTATGTCGATCCGGTGGTATGGGAAAAAGCCCAACGCATTGAGCAAAACCCAGAGTACAGGATCACCAACATAAATCGCAAGGAATTAAAAAAATTTGCTGTCGATTTTGTTGAGATTTTCAATAAGGGTTGGGGGCGTTTTGCTGGTGTGGGCAAAATGCACAAGGTTCAAGCAATGGCACTTCTAAAATCCCTCAAACCCATCCTCGACGAAAGGCTGGTACTTTTTGCATATCACAACGATGAACCCATTGGGTTTCTTATTATGATCCCCGATCTAAATCAGATTGTAAAATACCTAAACGGCAAGTTTAACCTGTGGGCCAAACTAAAGCTTTTATATCTGCTTAAGGTTAAGAAAAAATGCACCAAAGCCTTAGGCTTAATATTCGGTATCGTTCCGCAATATCAGGGCAAAGGAGTTGATGGGGCTCTTATTAAAGGATTTGCCAACTGCGCTCTTCGCGACGACTATCCCTACACCGATATTGAGCTAAACTGGATTGGTGACTTTAACCCCACAATGTGCCGAGTTGCCGAGCAAATTGGTGCCAAAATCCTAAAAACGCATGCAACTTATCGGTATATGTTCAACCGAAACAAAGAGGTTGTCCCGCCACGAAGGGTAAGCTAAAAAACTCTTTCCACAATTTACATTTGAAAACTTTGCTAGTCGAAGACCCAAAATCTAATCTTTGTATGATATGAAAAAAACAATCTGCTTAATTGCTATTTGCACTGTTCTTAGCACTGCTTGGGCACAGGAAAATTTTATGAAAGAATGGCTAATAGCCGATGGGATAGAGCTATCACTTCCCTCGCTAGCCAGCACCAAAAATGTAAATGGCGATACATTTAAGGCCACCGATCTACTCAAGCAACAAACTCTTTACCTGAACGATATCTACCCTGAGGAGGGACAAATGTTGAAGGGTACAACCAATAGCTGGACAAGGCACACAACGAATCCCGACAGCACCCTATCGATAAGTTTTTCATCCAAGGTCAATAAGCTTGTACTAGCCGCGGCATACATCGAAACCGAGGGTTTTTGGAAAGGCAACATCGAAATGGAGTGTTCGTTACCCTTTGAACTATATATTGGCGACACAAAAACCGCCGAGAGATACTCCACTAGCGACAAATCCTCCAGCATTCAGAAAGAGATTAAACTACTTGCAGGAAAACACAAGGTGTTGGTTAAGCTGTTGGTTCCCGATACGCTTACAAAACCACTGAGGTTAAAGTTGCTAATTAATCCCTCATCTGAGTTTACGCTTAATCAGGTAGCCTTTTCAACCGATCCACAGCAAGTAAAAACGCTAAAACACTTGCTGCAAGGGCCAAAACTATCCAGCGTAAGCATATCATCTACTGGCGATATGGCGCTAATTACCGTAGCCGAAATGGACACCAAAACTGAGCGCAATAGTTACTACCGTAAGGTAGTTCGGCTAAATGACAATAGCATTGTTGCCTCATTTCGCCAAAACGAGGTGTCGCAAATAAAATGGATGCCCAAGGGCAACAAGCTATCGTACATTGCCAATGATAATCTTTGGATTTACAATCTTGACTCAGGAGACGAAAAGGAAGTTTTAAAAGGGATTAACAAAATTATGGGCTACACCTGGTCGCCCAACGAGGATTACATAATATACAGCGTGTACGAGCAAGACGAAAGTCGAAAGGGTGATATGATGCAAATCCTCTCAATGGAGGATAGGCAACCCCATTGGCGAAATCGAAGTTTTCTTTATCATGCTGATATTGTCTCGGGCAAGCACCAACGCCTTACTTGGGGGAATCGGTCTACCTACCTGCACGACATTAGCCCCGATGGCAAAGCCATTCTGTTTAGCATCAACCGTGAGGATTACAGCGAAAGGCCCTACAGTAAGCAAACACTTCTTCGCCTCGACCTTACAACAAGAACTCTCGACACGCTTTGGACAGACAAGCTCTTCAGCACAAGTCTATCCTACTCCCCCGATGGTAAAAAGCTGCTAGCTACTGGTGCCCCATTGGCTTTTGGTACGATTGGAGTGAATGTTACAGACAACAAAATACCCAACGGCTACGACACACAGGCCTACATTTACGATATTGATACAGGCACAGCTGATCCCATTACCCTCAGCTTTGATCCTTCGGTACAGAGCGCATATTGGTGCCCCACAACAAATAATATCTACCTAAATACTGTGGACAAGGAGAACAACACAGTTTATGAGTACAATGTACGCCGCAAACGCTTTACTCCACTTAACCTAAACCAGGAGATGATTGGCAGCCTTGATTTTGCTAAAGGGAAACAGCAAGCCGTCTATGTAGGTTCGGGCACCAACTCTTGGCCTAAAGCCTATAGCATCGATTTAAAAAACGGGAAGACCAATCTTATAGATGATCCCGATGCAGTGAACTACGCCCATGTCAAACTCGGTGAGGTGAAGGACTGGGAGTTTGTTTCGAAACGCGGACAAAGAGTAATTGGGCGATACTACCTACCCCCAAACTTTGATGAAGCCAAGAAATACCCAACCATTGTTTACTACTACGGAGGAACAACCCCCGTGGGGCGCGATTTTGGTGGTCGTTACCCAAAACAGCACTACGCCGCCAATGGGTTTGTGGTGCTGGTTTTACAACCCAGTGGAACCATTGGGTTTGGTCAAGATTTTTCGGCAGCGCACGTTAATGCCTGGGGCGAAATAACTGCTGATGAAATTATTGAGGGCACAATAAAATTTTCCGCTCAGCACAACTTTGTTAATGCAGATAAAATTGGTTGCATAGGCGCATCGTACGGAGGTTTCATGACCATGTATTTGCTTACCCAAACCGACATATTTGCCGCAGCCATCTCGCATGCTGGCATCAGCTCCATATCGAGCTACTGGGGCGAAGGTTTCTGGGGCTATTCCTATAGCGCAGAGGCCAGCGCAAACAGTTTTCCCTGGAACAATCGAGAGCTTTATATCGATAAAAGCCCCCTATTCAATGCCCATAAAGTAGTAACACCGCTGCTTTTATTACACGGAGCCGATGACACCAACGTTCCTGTAGGCGAGAGTATACAGATGTTTACAGCGTTAAAGTTGCTGGGCAAACCCGTTGATCATATCCAAATAAAAGGCGAGGATCACCATATCCTTAAGTATGGTCGGCGTATAGAGTGGACAAACACCATACTTGCCTACTTCTCCAAACACCTAAAGGGCGAAGATGGCTGGTGGGATGAGATGTATCCGGCTCAGAATTACTAGACAGTATTTGAATGTAAGATTTCAAAGGCCAGCCAATTAAGGCTGGCCTTTTTTAGTCAGAAACAATCATAAATTTTGATATAAACCGGGAACATTTACTTACAAATTATTAATTTTAGGGCGAAATTAATTTTAAACTGTAACAAAATGGCCGAAACTAAATATCAGGTTGACGAGGTTGACCAGAAAATATTAGCCTACCTAGTAAAAAATGCCCGTATGCCCTTTCTTGAAATTGCCCGCGAATGCGGAATTTCAGGTGCGGCAATTCATCAGCGAGTAAGGAAAATGGAAGAGGCAGGCATTATTGATGGTTCACGAATGATTGTAATGCCCAAGGCATTGGGCTACGATGTATGTGCATTTGTTGGTGTACAGTTTGCAGCAGCAAATCAGTACGAGGGTGTGGTTGAAGCGCTACGCCAGATGCAAGAAGTGGTAGAGTGCCATTTTATTACTGGACAATTTGCCCTCTTGCTTAAGATTTACTGTCGCGATAACGAGCACCTCATGGAGGTGTTGGTAAACACTATACAGAACATCCCCGGTGTTATGAATACCGAAACATTTATCTCGCTGGACCAAGCGTTTGAGCGTCAGGTTTACGTAAAAGATAAATGGCTGATTAAGAACAAGCGCGATTAGATTGAAGGTATTGAATCAACTTTGAAATTAAGTCCTCCTTACGGATGGGTTTGCTAATGTAATCGGTACAACCAGCAGCAAAGCTTTTATCCATCTCATCGTTATGGTAAAATGCCGTATTGATAATTACGGGAACAGTTGAACTTAAATTTCGGATGTTTTTCAATGCATTTATACCGTCAAGAATTGGCATCTGGATATCCATAAGTATTAAATCAATAGACGGGTTATCCCTAAATATATTGATTGCCTGCACACCATCTTTTGCCCAAAGTATATTTACTTTTGCTTTAGCCAAAAAGGCCTCCATGAGCTTGTAGTTGCTGGTCACATCCTCGGCAATTAGTATTGTTTTGCCTTCCAGTAGCTTTAGATCGTATGTAGAATCACTGGCCAAAAGTTCAACCTCACCCTCACCTGTCGATTTGTAAGGAATGGTAAAGTAAAACGTAGTTCCTTTGCCAGGAATAGAATCGAGCCAAATTTTTCCGCCCAAAACGCCAACTAGCTCCCTGCAAATAGCCAAACCCAGCCCCGTACCTGAGTACACGCTCGACTCGGAACCAGCGGTAAACTTGCTAAATCGATCGAAAATGACCTCATGCTTATCTAGTTCAATGCCTACGCCAGTATCCTTAACAAAGAATATCAGCTCCTCCGATCCTGAAAACCTATACCCGACAGAAATTTCTCCTTCGTTAGTAAACTTAAGGGCATTCCATAGTAAATTCGATATAATCTGTCGTAACCGAACTCCATCGGTATTTACCACTAAATGGCTACACCTCTCGTCGTAATCAGTAACAAGTTGGAGCTTGTCGTTTTGGAGTTTGTCTAGCTCCTGAGTAAAAAATATTTTAAGCTCATCGAGCAGATCGTTAAGTACAACTGGTTTCATTTTAGTTCGAAGCTGACCTGCTTCAATAATCGAAATATCAAGGATATCGTTAATCAAATTCATTAGCACTTCGCCGTTGCTCTTGATAATTTTAGAGTACTCCGCCTTGGCCTCATCCGACGAATCCTTATCGGCTAGTAGATAGGAAAACCCTACTATAGCATTCATGGGAGTTCGTATTTCATGCGACATATTGGTAAGGAAAGCTGTTTTAAGCATATCGGCTTCCTCGGCTCGGTCCTTAGCCACCTTTAGTTCCCATGTTCGTTCCTCAACAATATTCTCAAGCTGATCTTGATATTCGTTCAGCTGCGCCTCTATACGTTTACGGTGCGAAATCTCTTGAATCAGTTTTTCATTCGCTTTGCTCTTAAACCGAAACCGACTATAGGTGAAGTATGAGAGCAGGATGAAAAGCAAGGCAACTAGGGCTAATAGTATAATCCATATCCTGATGCGCGTCTTTTCACTCTCTTCCAGAGCTCTTTCTTTGGATAGCAACTCGATTTGGCGCTCCTTGGCGTTAAGCTGATATCGGGTCTCCAGCTCTACCAGTTGTTTTGACTGCTCTTGGCTAAATACCGAATCGCGGAGCGCAAGGAATTGCTGGGTAAACTCGTAGGCCTTTTGGTAATCACCAATGCTCTCGTAAATGTTGGCTATACCTCGGCTTATGCTCACCAAAATCCGTTGAGAGTTGATTTGTGAGGCCATTTCCCAGGCCTGATTCAGCATTGCAATGGCCTGATTAAAGCGCTTGGTTTCAGTATAGGCTGTTCCCAAATAGTAAAGCGCATTAGCAGCTCCCTCGGTATTGTTAACCGAGGCAAAATTTAAACGAGCCTCTTCGAAATAATTTATCGCCCGTTGATGCTCTTGCGTTCTAAGGTAAACTGTACCAATATTAAGGAGAGTATTGGCGTAGCTAACCCTATCGGTATCCCTATCTTTCGCCGCCAAGGATCGTTTCAAGTAATCTAGGGCTACGCTATACTTGCCCAACTCGGTATATATCCTCCCCATGTTATTGTATGCCCTTGCTACTCCTTGGACATACTTATGCTCAAGGCTAATGTTTAGGCTTTTTTGAAAAAAATCTAAAGCAATGGCTTTTTCGCCAAAGTAGAAGTATATGTTTCCCAGCTCACGGGTAGCATCGGCAAGGGTAAATTGGTTTTTTGTAATTGCCGCTATGGAGATAGCCTTTTGGGTATTGTCTATCGCTTTCTTAAAATCACCAATTTGGGTAAAAATATTACCGTAAAGTTGAAAACACTCGAACAGCTGAGTACTATCGCTCACGCTATGGTAGTACTCCTCTGCAGCATCGAGATAATTGAGCGCAACATTATACTCCCCAACAATATATTTTGCATGCGATAAAAGCAATTGGGCTTTTGCCTTGCTGGATTCATCGTTTTGCGCTTGCGCCAATGCTAGAGCACGCTCTGCATAAACTATAGCCTGATCGGGATGCCGATGAATAATTTTTTCAGAGGTTGTAAGAAGCACTTCGAGGCGTTTTTCCTCTGAGGTCGAACTAATAATCCTATTTATGGAATCGGTGTTGAGGTTAGTTGCTAGCACCCAAATATTGAGGAACACTAGCAAAAACGTAAGAATTGAGCGGTGATAATACCTCAACATTGACATATATGTATATTTTATGTAAAAATAAAAAAGATTGTTAGAAAATACGCCCTTTTGCCCCTTTTGGTTTCGTTTGCTGGGCATAAGAAATGAAAAAAGGGGGCAAAAGCCCCCTAACACATTTATGTTTAATGAATACTAGTAGTCTTCTTCTTCGTCATCTATCAGATCTTCGTCATAAAATTCGTCTTTTGGGTAATCAACGTCAATGTCCCCAAGTTCATCAATCTCATCTAAAAAAGCGCGTTTAGGGTTTTTCTCTTTTTTAACAGGCTTAAGCTTTCGGTTCTTTCTAAGCTCATCGGCACCAGACAAAAAACCTCGTTCTGGTTTTCTCATTTCCTTCTTTGATTTCATTACTGAAATTGTTAAAGATTAAGTTTGTGTTGTGTGTGTTAAGTTAGTAAATAATTATGTTAAAAAGGCGAATTTTAGCATTCGACATGTCGATTTAATTCTTCTGCAATTTTATAATAATTTTTTTATTCCGCTAGTTGATCAAAAAACTTTTATGCCCATAATTGAAAAAAACTTTAGCTCCAAATTATGAAATAAATATCCTCTTGTCAATATATTAGGTGTAAAAAATTAATGTTTATAACGCATTAGCACCGGATTTGTTTCAGCTGTATGCTGTAAAATAGTTACATGTATAAACGTTAGTACTTGGGTTTTACTACTTTTGTTATCTCAATAGTAAATTGTATGGAACTGATAACCAATCCTGTTTTTGCTCTTTTTGTGATTATATCGATAGGTTTTATCCTAGGCAATATCAACATAAAGGGATTTTCCTTTGATGTATCGGCAGTACTATTTGTTGCCCTTGCCTTTGGCCATTTTGGGATTATTGTACCACAAGTTATTGAGCGCATTGGAATGGTTCTGTTCATTTTTACCGTAGGCATTCAAGCTGGCCCAGGGTTTATGAGTTCATTTAAAAAACAGGGTCGCAAGCTGGCCGTTATGGCAACACTAATTGTACTAATTGGCGTACTCCTTGCCTTAGCGGCTATGCATATTTTTAAAATTGATTCCGCCTTAATGGTTGGCATACTTTGCGGTGCCCTTACCAGCACACCTGGCCTTACCGTTGCTATCGATGCTACCTCATCGCCCTTGGCATCCATAGGTTACGGAATTGCCTACCCAGTTGGGGTAATTGGGGTAATTATCTTTGTAAGGCTTTTACCTCGTTTACTTAAAATAGATTTAGCAAAAGAGAACAAAAGGGTTGAACAGGCAGAACGGAGCGCTTTTCCTTCCATTAGCTATGCTCATTTTGTGGTGGAAAACGAATCGGTGACAGGCAAATCGCTTAACGAAATAAATCTGCGGTCGATGACTGGGGCTACTGTTTCAAGGGTTCAGCATAACGAGAGTTGTTTTACCCCGCTGTACAACACAAAACTTAGTAAGGGTGATATAATTAGGGCGGTAGGTGCCGAACAGGCTTTGACTAAAGTAGAGGTGCTGGTTGGCCCCAGGGTAAACAAGCAGGTGCCGCTGGGTAAAGATTATACGGTTGAGCAGCTGCTGGTGACCAACAAGGAGCTTATTGGCAAAACCCTTGATGAGCTATCGCTTCATCACAATTTCGATGCTGTGGTTACGCGCATTCGCCGAAGCGGTATTGATATTGCTCCTTCGCCCGATCTACACGTAAGGTTTAGTGACAAGCTAACCGTAGCCTGTCCAAAGGAAAGTGTATCGGGACTGGGCTCGCTACTAGGCAACGATGAAAAGTTGCTTTCCGACACCGATTTTTTGCCCATCGCATTGGGTATTGTAATTGGCATCCTTATTGGATATGTAGAACTCTCGTTCTCGGGTCGCTTCTCATTAGGGCTTGGCCTAAGTGGGGGTGTACTTATTGCTGCTTTGGTGTTGAGCGGAATAGGCCGGACAGGCCCCATAGTTTGGACCATGAGCGGAAGCGCAAACCAGCTATTGAGACAAATGGGGCTTCTGTTTTTCTTAGCAGCGGTTGGCACCAAAGCGGGGGAACACTTGATGGAAACAATAACAGAATCGGGTGTAACCTTACTCCTAATTGGGTTAGCCATAACCATACTGCCTATGGCCATTGCGTTGGTACTAAACAAATTCTTCTTTAAATTCAACCTGTTCGAACTCCTTGGCGCCATTACGGGAGGTATGACCAGCACACCAGGCCTTGCTGCCTGCGATACGCTAACAACAAGCAACACACCCGGCAGGGCATATGCCTCTGTTTATCCCATTGCCATGGTGGTACTCATAATATTCGTTCAGATTTTGGTACGTATCGTATCATAAAAATCATTGCTAATGGCTACTGAAATTATACTTAGGCAGCTTTTAATTTTTGGTATACTAATGGGCATTGGAGCCCTAGCTTATTGGCAAAAATTTATTACTACCGAGATGAAAAATAATTTAGCTCGGATAGTAATTGATGTTACCTTACCCTTCCTGATCTTTACAACATTTGCCAATATGGAGGCTGATCCTAAGATCTTGCGGAATGGTCTATTGGTATTTGTTTTAGCATTTGTAAATCTTGTTATTTTTAACCTTGTGGGGCGTTTGTCGTCGCGACTACTTAAACTAAAAACTCCTCAAGCAACGGTACATACCCTTCACCTGATGCTTGGTAACATTGTGTTTCTTGGTTTCCCCCTGCTCGATGCTCTTTTCCCCAATGGTGTGGGTGTTTTTTACGGGGCAATGTACCAGCTGGCATCAAACAGCGTAACGTTTACATATGGAGTTTACAAATTGAGTGCTGGAACCCAAAAATCGGGATGGAAAAGCCTAATTAACCCCAACACAATTGCTCTATTTCTTGGGGCTATTGTTCTGCTTTTATCCATACCATTGCCTAACGTTGTAAACGTTTCGTTTGTAAGCCTTGGGCGCTGCACTAGTCCTCTCTCAATGATATATATTGGGGCTATGCTTGCCTCCATGAGCATCCGCAGCGCCATAAAGCATAAAAGTATTTACATACTAACCCTATACAAACTTATACTAGTTCCTTCAATACTGGCAATTCTTTATCTTTCAATCTTGAATTTACTAGGAATAGACATATCGAAGGAGGCATTCTTTGTTGTGATACTAGAAGCAGCAATGCCATGCCAAACAATAGTTGTTATACTCTCGCATAGGTATAATGGTGATCATTTGTTGGCGGGTGGGAATCTCTTTGTCACCACGTTACTAAGTATTGCCACCCTACCGTTAGTATTTGCCATTGTTCAATGGGTGTGGAATATGGTTTAGTAGAATGTTTTGAGTAAATTTGTTCATAAAAGTTTTTAGCAGTGTTAGATTTAACTAAACCCCATTGGCTTGCGGCATACACCAAACCGCGAAACGAAAAGAAAGTATATGAGCGATTGGTAGAAGCTGGGTATGAAACATACTTACCACTTCAACGCACACAAAAGCAGTGGAGCGACAGGAAGAAATGGGTTGAGGAACCCTTGTTACGCTCCTATATATTTATTAAAATCACAGAAAAACAATACTACCAAGCTCTAACAATTCCAGGTTTAGTTAGGTACGTAACTTTTGAGGGTAAGGCGGCACCCATTCCCGAAAAGCAAATTGATGCGCTTAAGCTTTTTATGGGCGAGCAATTTGACGTGGAGGTAACTGATGAGGTTTTTGAACCCGGTCAGCCTATTAGTATAACCCTTGGTAAACTCTCGGGTTTTGAGGGTGAGGTGGTAAAGCACAAGGGCAAAAAAAAGGTTATCATCAGGCTAAACCACATAACCCACTCAATTTTGGTTACTCTGCCAAAGGAGCACATTGCTCCTCGAACAAAACCCTTAAAATAACGTGAGTTCGATGTAACGCGTTGATAAAAGACTCCACAAAATAAGGTAATAAGGTTGGATATCTTTGGCTTCGCTCTGTTTTACTAAGGTTTAAAAAACAAAATTAGGTTTATAAACTACAAGAAACCTTATTATAAACTCAAATAACCTGAGTCCACTCCGAAAAGTCCTTTTACCCCTAAATCCCCTAAAGGGGACTTTTTAAAATGCTGATTTTTAGACTTCCCCTTAAGGGATCAGGGGTTAAAAGGGTAAAAATCAGTATTTTGAGACTTTTAAGAGTGGACTCAAATAACCTTAGTAATAAAAGCAATAATCACAATTATTAACCTTATTCGCTTATTTATAAAGGAGATATATGGTTATTCCTTATGCCGAACTCACGTTAAAATAAGTTTCCCCTTAAAAACAGCCCATATTATTCGGGTTCAATCTTATTAACTCGGTTGCTATGCCTACCGCCTTCAAATTCTGCTCCCAGAAATGCTGTGGCTATCTCCTTGGCTAAATCAACAGAAACAAAACGGGCAGGTATGGCACACACATTGGCATTGTTGTGCTGGCGAGCAAGCGCTGCAATCTCTGGTAACCAGCACAAGGCCGACCGTATGCCCTTGGTTTTATTGGCTGTGATATTAACGCCATTTCCACTTCCACAAAGTACTATTCCCAACTCGTATTTGCCGCTTACAACACTCTGAGCAACGGGTCTAGCATAATCGGGGTAATCGATACTATCGGATGAGTAGGTTCCAAAATCTTTTAATTCATGGCCTTGATCTTTCAGATACGTCACCAGTTTTTCCTTGGTTTCAAAACCAGCATGATCGCAGCCAATGGCTATTCGGTATGTTCTCATGGTTATTTGCTATTTTTGCAAAGATAACCTCTTTACATTTAACGACAATTAGCCCATCTTTAAAATGTCGGGAATATATATACACGTACCCTTTTGCAAACGAAAATGTGATTACTGCGATTTCTACTCCATTGTACCAACTAGTGAGGTAAGGAATTTCAGCAAGCAAATAGCCCACGAAATTAAAATTCGTAACAATTATTTGGCTGACAAAACTATTGACACCATATACTTTGGTGGGGGTACACCATCGATGCTTAGCGTAGTGGAAATTGAAAGTATCCTAAATTCCATTGCAAGGAACTTTAGCGTTAACCCCAATGCAGAAATTACTATTGAAGCTAACCCCGACGATTTGAGCTTAGAGTACTTGCAAAATACGAAAAGCGTTGGCTTTAATCGTATTAGCATAGGAATACAATCGTTTAACGATAACGACCTAAAGCAGCTTGGCCGACGGCACAATGCGCTGCAAGCTATTAGCTCTGTACAATGGGCATATCGGGCACAGCTCAATAATATCAGTATCGACTTAATCTATGGATTACCCTACTCGAGCACCAAAATTTGGGAGCAAAACCTTAGATCTGCTTTTGATCTTCCCATAAAACATCTTTCATGCTATCACCTAATATTCGAAGAGAATACTCCTCTTTTCAACAAGATGAGTAGCGGTGGCGTTAGGCCAGTTAACGAGGATTTAAGCGTGGAGCAATTTGAAATGCTACAAAAAGTAGCAAACCAGAACCATTTTATCCATTACGAGATATCAAACCTTGCGCTGGAAGGTTACTATGCCCAGCACAACTCTTCGTATTGGAAACAGGTTCCCTACCTGGGATTGGGGCCATCGGCACATTCATACAATGGAACCAGTAGAAGCTGGAACCCCAGATCAATAAAAGGATGGTCAGAAAAGATGGACAGTGGAGTACCTGCAACAGAGGTTGAAGAACTCAGCCCAAACGATATGATTAACGATTACTTTCTTACCTCGTTGCGCACCATTTGGGGGGCAGATCTAAATTATATTCTAGAAAACTTTGGTGGCAACGTTGCACAGCGTACTTTGGATACTGCAACAAAGTATGCAAAAAGGGGCATTATGAATGTTAAGAGCGATTGCATATCAATTAAACCCGAGCATTTTCTTGTATCCGACGGGATTATTGTTGATTTCCTTGTGTAGATTTTTGGGCAGCGAGGCTGAGCAGGGAGGAAACCTTCAGGCATCGTCGTAACCAGCTGTTAATAATTACACAATGCGGTTTTGCTGTTACAATGTTATGGTATTTTCAACTAAAACCTCGCTAAACGCTTACAGGTTTACTTCCATTGCATACACGAGATACCACTTTCGTTTTAATAATTCGAATCGGTACTCCACGCTAAATCCCGAACTATCAATCCATGATTTTTGGGTAAATGTGTTTTGGGTTTGCTCATACTCTACATTAAAAACGGTTGTATCGGCATCAAAAACTGGTTTGGTAAGTGGTGTCCAACTCTTGGGTGTCCATTGGTGATCCCCATCGGCATCAACCCTTTTCCCTTGCAAAGGGAATTTCAAACGGGTATACTGAAATGCCGAATCGGTATGAAACCTCTGGTAGAATGCATCAAAATTTTCTGCTCCAAAAAACTTGCGCTGCGAACCACAGCTACTCCATATTAGCACTACTAACACTAAAGCTGAAAAGCCAAGGAAATTTCGGTATCTAATCATACGCCACCCGTTTAATCACTTTAATATAACTATCAACAACAATATCCCAAGTATATTGTTCCATTATTCTGCTCGTATTCATGCTGTTCAACGCCTTACGTTCATCTTCATCGATATTCCACGCCATTTCAATCCTAGACGGTAGGTCATCGATAGAGGTAAAATAATAACCACCCGCTCCCATCGTTTCGCGATTAAAGGGGTTATCATTGGCAATTATAACACATCCACCTGCCATTGCATCGAGTAGCGATGGGTTTGTGCCGCCCACGGAATGGCCATGTATATAAACCCTTGAATTTTTCCGTAAACAGTTTAACGATGACAATTCGTACAATGCACCCGCAAAAACAACATTGCGGTTATGCTCAAAAAGTTGCTTAAGCTTTTTAGCATAACCATTATCGAGCCCGCCCACCACAACAAGCATTTTGGTTAAACTTACAAAAGCGTTAATAGCTTGTTTCACCATATTTTCTGGCTCAATGCGGGCTATCAACAACCCATAATCCATTGGTTTAAGACCAAGAACTTGTAAAACATTTTGATTTGCACCAGGTGATCCCTCCACAGCTCCGTAAGGAATATAGTTGGATTTTCGTCTGTATTTATCCCAGATGTATTGCTGCACGGCTTTGCTATCGGCTACCAAACTATTGGTGTATCTAACCGCCAAGCGTTCGGATATTAGAAGCATTGTTCGGGCCAATACCCCCCACTTCTGGCGTTTCCACTCGAGGCCATCCATATTAACAACCAGCTTATTTCGGAAAGGTTTGGAGAAGAATGGGAAAAAAATGGATGGGCTATGCCCACAGCAAATAATTACCTGATGATTATGTTGCTTTACCAAACGCAGGGAGAATAGATTGTACTGAACTCGCTGCAAATTTTTGGGTAACCAACTTATAATCCTTACGCCAAATCGTACAACAGAACGGTACGGTTCGAGCAAAACAGACTTGCTGTGAGGTTGGTAAACAGTTACATCAAAACCTAAGGAGGATAGTTTTACCGAGATATTCTCGGCAAAAGCCTCAAACCCACCGTAGCTGTTGGGAATTCCTTTAGTACCAATGATTGCAATTTTCAACTATTCGCTATTACTCTCGGTTTTGTCGGATTTTGGAATAATAAATTTGAAGGTGCTGCCCTTACCCAAGCTGCTCTCAACCCAAATCTCACCTCCATTTCGCTCAACAAACTCGCGACAAAGGATTAGCCCTAGGCCGGTTCCAGTCTCCTGCGAGGTCCCAATGGTTGTGGGGTTTGAATCTATAAGAAATAGTTTTTTCTGATCATGCTCGCTAATCCCAATCCCGCTATCGGTAATTGATACCAACCAAAAATCATCCTGAGGCTTAACCCTAATCCAAATCTTATCATCGGCCGATGTGAATTTTATTGCATTCGACAGCAGATTACGTACCACAGTGGTTATCTGGTTCGTGTCAACATAGGCAGTACATTCGTCGCAAAGTTCAGTTTCAATCGTAATTCCCTTGTTGGTAGCATTCCCGCTAAGCAAATCAACATTCTCGGCAATTATGCTCTTTAGGTCAACAAACTTTGGTCGAAGAGGCATTCTTCCCGTTTGCAGCATGGACCATTGCAATAAATTCTCAAGCAGATTAAAGGTATTGTTAGAGTACTTATAAATTTGTGTAATAAAATTCCTAAGGCTCTCGGAGTCGAACGTCTCGAACTCACGAGCCAGCAGCTCGCTAAGCCCAAGAACTGTACTAAAAGGATTTTTCAAATCGTGGGCTATGATGGCAAAAAACTTGTCCTTTGTGGTGTTCAGGGCTTCAAGTTCAGCTCGTTGCTCTTCAAGCACTAGAGTTTGCCTTTCAATCTCAATATTTTTTTGGGTCAATTCAGCTTCCAGCTTGTTATAGTCCCGCAACCTAAGCACAAGTCCTTTTAGCATAGCCTGTGATATTTCGGGACGTTTTGCCATAAGCGCAAAGAATGTATACTGATCGAGCCGAAGCAACTCGGTGGGTTCAACCGCAGTGATGCTGGCACTCCGGGGAGTAGAGTCAACTAGTGAATACTCTCCTATATACTGATTCTTAGAAAAATGGGCAAAAACATGATCGCCCGAATGGACTTTAACCTGGCCCGATACAATCAGGTACAAAGCGTAATCCTTGTCACCCTTTTCAAAAAGTATCTCGTTGGTTGCAATTGATTTAGGTGTAAGCGCTCCTGCTAATTCGTTGAGCAAATCAATATCCAAATCTTTAAAAATGGCAATCGATTTCAGCAGGATAATTCTTCCTTGAATTTCATTGGGAGATAAGTTACTCATCACATGTGGTTATATAGTAATATGGTTTGTTAAACTCTTAGGAGGTAAACGGTTGATTTAAGGTTAAAAACTAGGTCAGCAGCAAAAATATACAAAAATCGATTGCATCCCAGTTTTTTTTCACCAAACCTTCATTTTGTGCAATTTATAACCAAAATAAGTTTCTCCCATCTCATCATTCGTATGTGAAACAGACAATCAGCACGCTCTTATATCCCATCAGCAATACCGATTACCAAACAGCTACACGTTTGACTGCATAGGGCAATTGTCGAATATTCAGCAATAAATAGAAACACCGAGTGCTCAATTTCCTATTTTTTTGTTATGTTTAAAGCTTGATATAATAACCCAACATCAGCTTTGCCATGAAGATAAAGCTCAACGTTCGTCAGAAAATCTCTGTTTTTGTGCTGAGCGTAGCCCTGATTCTATTTATTGTAACCATTGGCTACTTTTCAACCACATCGCAACGGGCCGCGCGCAAGAACCTCACCGACCTTACCATCTCCTATACCGATCATTACGCAATGATGATTGAGAACTGGCTCAACAGCGATATAGCTGTGGCCAGAACAATCTCCAGCACATTTCTGGAAAACAGACAACTCCCTTTTGAGCAGTGGCGCAAGCTAATTTTGGGTATGTATCGCCATGTAATGATTGCCAACCCCCACTTTGATGCTATTTGGGATAGCTGGGAACTTTCGTACCTCGATCCGAATTGGGATAAGCCCTACGGACGGTGGCTACACATCTATGTCCGCGAAAAGGGTCGGCTGGTATCAAGATACGAGCAGCGCAGCATGCAGGGAGACCCTGAAGCTTACGGAGCGTTAAAGGCCTCGGGCAAAGAGGCGGTTATTGAACCTTACGTTTCCGATTTTCAACAAGGCGGCTTAATGACTTCGCTAGTGGCACCTATGAATGTTGGTGGCAAGTTTACTGGGCTTGTGGGCATTGACCTGTTTCTAGGGCGCTTTCAGGAACTTATCACCAATATCAAACCCTACGACGAGGGTAATGCTTTTTTACTTTCCAATCAGGGTACTTTTGTTGCCCACCCCGACACCAGCATATTTGCACGAAAAATTCAGGAACTATACCCCGAATTAGAAGCAGAGCAGCAAATAATGCAACGAATTAAGCGGGGGCAAAAATTTAGCTTCATCTATAAAGATGCCTCTGGCGAAAACTACTTTTACAGCTTTAGCCCAGTTACTGTTGGACGAACCGAAACACCCTGGTCGTTGGGGATAGTGGTACCCGAAAGCACAATTTTAAAAGATGCCAACAGAAGTTATAACGTTGGCCTAATGGTTGGCCTAATCGGCATGATAATTCTTATAATCACAATCATACTACTGGCCAACAGCTTAACCAAACCTATTAAGCAAATAACAAACCTACTCGAGGATCTATCGGTAGGGAAGATTGATAAAAGCATGCGGGTTAAGCTGCAAACTGGCGACGAGATAGCCCAGATGGGCGATGCCCTTACCAAGTCCATTGATGGATTGCTGGCCAAAACCGAGTTTGCAAAAAGCATCGAGGAGGGTAAACTCAACACAGAGCTAAAATTACTCAGCAACGACGATGTGCTGGGTAAATCGCTGCTCGATATGCGCGAGAGCCTTAAAAAAGCCGAGGACGATGAAAAGAAACGAAAAGCCGAGGACGATAAACGCCGCTGGATAAATGAAGGACTGGCCAAGTTTGGCGATATCCTCCGACAAAATAACGACAACCTAACCAAACTTAGCGAAGAGATTATTAAAAATTTGGTGTGGTATCTCCGTGCAAACCTAGGGGGTATATTCGTTAAGAATGAGAACAACAGTCCAGTTACCTACGACCTGGCTGCTGCCTTTGCCTACGATAGGAACCGATTTTTAACAAAATCGTTTGAACTTGGCGATGGGCTTATTGGATCATGCGCAGCCGAGAGGGGAACCGTTTACTTAAAAGAACTCCCTCCGGATTATGTGGAAATTACCTCGGGGCTTGGCGATACTAATCCCAACAATTTACTTATCGTCCCTCTGATTGTTGAGGAAGAAGTAATGGGCGTTGTGGAGCTGGCCTCGCTAAAAATTTTCGAACCCTTCGAGATTGAGTTTGTTGAAAAGATTGGTGAGAGCATAGCATCTACCCTGCGCACCGTTAGGATAAACCAGCAAACCACGGATCTTCTGCAAAAATCGCAGGAACAGGCCGAGGTTATGGCCTCGCAGGAGGAGGAGATGCGCCAGAACCTGGAGGAATTGCAAGCGACCCAAGAAGAAGCCTCTCGGAAATCGAACGAGATGGAAGGAATTCTTGAGGCGCTAAATGCTTCGGCCTACGTGATGGAGTACGATTCCCGCGGTAGAATCATCAACATAAACAATGCTTACCTCGATTTGCTTGGCATTAAACGCGAAGAGGCCATTGGAACGCATCACTCCGATAACTTAGTGCTAACTGAGCAGCAGCGAATGCACTACGAAGAATTTTGGTCGAACCTACGCAAAGGCGAAATTCAAAAACAAACCACTCGTGTAGATATGGGAGGCCGAGAGTTCATATTCCTCGAAACCTATACGCCAATCCGCGATGCCAGTGGAGAGGTATACAAGATTTTGAAAGTTGCAACAGACATAACCAACGCCAACGTCGAAAAATAAATACTATACTTTTTCAATAGCTCTGAATAACCAGCTAGCCCCTATTGAATTTTCCAGTCGCCCCATACTTCCTCCACATCAAAGCTTACATTGGTTTGGGGTGTTTGGGGCATATTATTTACCATTACCGAACGGACACCAACCTGCATCGAGAGATAATCGGAAAGTTCCTTGTAGGATATTTCACCAGCCGTCTCCTTAATCTTTTCAAGCAGATGATAGGTGAAAATCCCGTGGTTTTTCTCCTTGTAAGGATGAGCCGATTCGCTTCCGCTACTTGCTGTAAAAACAACTAGGTTACCCTGTAACCTATCCTCGCGTGGTTTGATACGAACAGCTCTTGCTGCTACAAGTCCCTGCTCACGAGCGCCCCCGCTAAAGCAAGCATCAAGGAAAACGGTAACCCGCGCCGAAGGGTACTCGGTAAGCTGCTGGTAGAGCTCTTTAAGGCTTACTGCAAATCGCAGGTTGGTTCCACTCACATCAACTGGGATTAGATATGGCTCCTTTGTTTTCTCATCGGGGAAACCGTGACCTGCATAGTAGAAAAATATTTCGGCTTTTCCGTTTAGGGCACGTATTATCGGGTTAAGCTTTCGCACAGCATCATCCATCTCAATGGCTCGTGCATTGGTTAAGAATATGATATTGTCGTCGGGTACGCCTAGAACACCAGTTGCTACATCCTTAAAGGCAGTTGCATCGTTCACGGCAAAAGCCACATCCGATTCCTTCTCAAGCCCTGTTTGATAAGTACTGTAATCCTCATTACCGATAATTAAAGCAAAACGATAGGGATTTAGCTTAACTTTGGGATGATTTGTCACAGGCACATCGGGCTTTTGTAGCTCAGCCTTCTCCTCAACCTTAGGCTGTTCCTCCACCCTTGCTTCCTCTTTTATGCCCTCCTTTACCTTCTCTACCTTAACCAACTCGGTAGTCTGAACTTCCGTTTTTTTCTCTTCGGAAACTACCACAGGTTTCTTCTCTTCCACCACTACAACTATGGGTTCTGGTTTTGGAGTATTGTAAACAACTTTTAAAATCTCTGAAACGGCCTCACCACCATCGTTGTAAGCAATAAGTTTAATCTCATTGGTTCCCTCGTTAAGGAAAAGCACCTGCTCAAAATGGGCAGATTTTTCTGATTTGTTGAAATCAACCTCTCGATGCGAAGCAAATCGATCGTTATTTAAAAAAACATCAACACTTGTTAATGGAGATTCCGTTTTGATAAGCGCATTTACCTTGTAAGATAAATTATGAGTTTGCTGATCATTAGGGGTTTCCCATAAAATGGATGGCTTGGCGCTAATTTTAACTGAGGGGGGAGCCATCTGGGCAATACCCAACGAAGTTACATCCCAAACATTTAGATCGAGTGAGTTTAGCACGCTAGAGATTAAGGTTTTGCCCGAAGGATCGAACGCAGTAGAAAGTACATAATAATCCTGCTTTGGCGAGCTGAAAACGATTTGCCCTGTGTTGGAGTTCACAATTAACAGATAGTTATCGTGGCCGCCCGATGCAATATACCTTCCATCGGGGCTAAAGGATAAATTCTCGAGCCATTTGCTATGCGCAATTATGGTGTTCTGTAGCTGTCCCGTTGATCGGTTCCATATATTGATCTTGCCATCGTCGCCTCCACTGGCAATTAGGGTCGAGTTATGATTATAAGCGACTGTCCGTACCCATCCATCGTGAGCATTGATAGTGCGAACGAGTTGCCCAGTATTAGTATCCCACTCTTTTATTGTGCCATCGGCACTACCGGTAACCAGCTGTTGGCCATTATGACTAAAATCAACTGCCATAACCTCCTTCTTGTGGCCAGCAAGTTCTTTTAAGGGATTCCCGTTAAAATCCCATAGCTTTGCGGTTTTGTCCTTACTAGCCGAGGCAATAACGTTGCTGGCATTTATGGCTACATCAGTGACATCATCCTTGTGAGCGCGGATTTGTAATTGCTGATGCCCAGTGGCCAGATTCCAAATAGTAACTCGAGAATCTTTACCTCCGGATATCAGGTAGCGCGAATCATGGCTAAATGCAAGCGATAGAGGGAAGGCGCGTAAACCGGTTAGCCTATGAACCACAGCACCAGTTTGGCTATTGCGCACCAGTATCTGGTTATCGAATCCACCAGACGCTATTAGCTTTGAGTCGGGACTATAAGCCACACAAACTATCTGATGCTTCCGCTCACTGTGGGTTTGCTTGAGGCTGACATTTATTTGTCCAATGGAATGCTGTGCCCCACAAGCTATCAGAAGAAAAAACATCAACCTTTTCATACCTACAAACTTTTTGATTTAAACAAATTGAGATTTACTCCAAATAAAGCATAAACCGACTCTGTTGGCATTAGTCCATCATCTTCTCGTGGCAGAACCTTATTGAAACCCGGTTGGAAAAATAAAGTTATATTATCTGAAATATCATATTCTAGGCCAATTGCAGCATTTAAACCAAGCATAGTAAGCTGATAGCCCCATGCTTCCATCCTTTCGAACAAAACGGTTCCATCGATATAGCAAACAGAGAAACCATATAAAAGATNNGGTCGAATTTTTCGGGCGTGAAAGAATTTGTATTTTGCTGAAACCCCTAATCCTAGATTGTAATAATTGACTTTTTCCATTTTATTAACCTGCAAAACAGGTTGACCAAAAGGTGGTTGGATAAGATTATTGTAATAAATCTCCTCATTGTCATTATAATTATAGGATCCCGCCATAAGTAGTCCTACAATGCTAAACCTCCTGCTAAAGTTGTACTGCAATCCGGCATTAAACATAAAACCGGGACTAAACATACTTTCAGTAATGTTGATATCATTTGAATACGTTTGCATACTCTGTGTGGAGGAATTGAAAAAAGATCCGTAATCCTGAATCTCAAAAAATGTGTAGTCGCTAACGATAAATGATGCTCCAGAAGAAATCTGCAATGTAAGTTTTTGCTCATACTGAGCCATTAGGCTTTTACTCGTTATTGTTAAAGCCATTAGCATAACTAGAGGAAGGAATAGGATATTTCTTTTCATGATAGCTAGATTTATTGGTTAAGGGTTGTCCTTTCAAGGGTCTAACTACTGATGCGATTTACAAACTCTTTGATTTGAACATATTAAGGTTTACGCCTAGCAAAAAGTAAACAGATTCGGTGGGTGACAAGCCATCGTCGGGCTTAGGTAGAATCTTATTAAAGCCAGCTTGACCAAAGAGGGTTAGGTTATCGTTTAAGTCAATTTCTGCACCTAAACCTGTTACCAACCCCGGAAGCACTGGCTGTTCTCTTATTATCGGTCCAACTTCCAGCCTTACAAAACAAGCAGTTACGCCTAATAGAAGGTAAGGGCGGTACTTACTGGTTGGCAGAAACTTGTACTTTGCCGACACACCAACACCAAGATTGAAGTAGGTGACATCTAAATCGCCCACGATATTAATGTCTTTGCTTGGCGAGTATTGCCCATACATTGCAAGCCCAATAAGGCTAAACTGACGGTTAAAGTTATACTGTAAGCCCCCATTAAACATTAGTCCGGGGCCAAATAGATCCTCATTGGGATAACTACTCACAATAATTGATGTACCCGCCGAAGCCTGAATTGTAGCCTTTTGTTCATATTGGGCAACTGCCTCTGATGCAATGGAAAACAAAAAGAAGCAAATAGATATAAGTCTGGTTGCAAATTTATTATTCATCGCTTTATGGTATTAGAAAGTAATAATAAACTCATAATCATATTTTTGCATTTAATAAAGAATCTCATATTAATCACTTGGGATGAAACTATTGCAAATTACAAAATCAAACCTTACAAAATACCTTAGGGTCAATTTATTCCACAACTTTTCCTTTAGCGTAGATGGAATGTGTAAATTCTATGACTAAGAATACTTTGTCGATTGTATTTCGATGAAGATTAATAAAATGCTTAAATTAGCCCATTAGAAAATTATCATGTTGTGGAGTTTTATTATAAAAAGTCAAGACCAACAGCTTACCCAATAAATTAAAAACTCTAAAAATTTAACCTATGCGTTTAAAACTATCATTACTCCTATGCCTATTCCTTCTTGGATTTGGCACTATGGCGCAGAGCCACAAACTGCTCCAAAGGGCAGGTGGAGCGAAAGACTACCCTGGCTCCGACTATATGCTTGTTTACGACAGTATTCATGTTGATGTACAGGAAACAGGCCTTAGCTACTTCAACACCTCTACTCTTTACAAGGTGCTAACAGCTGAGGGAGCAAAAAAACTAGCCGTACTTAAGTTCGATTACGATCCCCTAACCGCTTTTGTGCGAATTGAAACGGCGCGCATTATTCGGAAGAATGGCGATATTGAGGATCTGGGGGCTGATCGAGTTCACGACTACCCCGCTCCAGCCCGAATGATTTACTGGGGTGCTCGCCAAAAGATGATTGACATCGGCAGGCTTGAGGCTGGCGATGGAATTGAAATTAAATTCTTTAAAAAAGGGTTTTCATACGCCTTGCTTTATCAGCAGGAACTGAGCGATGATTACTACATTCCCCCAATGCGTGGGCATTTTTACGATATCGTGGAGTTTTTTGGCCCTGTTCCCATCAAGGAAAAGGTGTATCAGGTTACCATCGATAAGGATAAAAACCTTAAGTATAAGTTTTACAATGGCAAGGCCGTTGAGAAACGAACAGAGCTAAATGGAAAGGAGAACTTCTTTTTCGCTGTAAAAAACATTCTCCCAATGAAGCGCGAAGAGAGAATGGTTGCCCTATCGGATGTGGCACCCAAGCTGCTAATGTCAACTAGCCCCGACTGGTTTGCTAAGTCGAAATGGTTCTATGGGGTTAATGAGGATTTCGGAAGTTTCATCCCAACCCCCGAGGTTGATAAAAAGGTTAAGGAGATACTCAAGGATGCCAAAACCGAGCTCGACTCCATCTCGTTGCTTAACCACTGGGTGGCTGATGAGATGCGCTACAGCGGACTATCGATGGGAAAAGGCGAGGGTTTTACGCTCCACAATGCCGAAATGAATTTCCACGATCGCTGTGGGGTTTGTAAGGATAAGGCAGGGATGCTTGTGGCCATGCTCCGTTCAGCAGGATTCGAGTCCTATGCGGCTATGACGATGGCAGGATCGAGAATTGATCGTATTCCTGCGGACCAGTTTAACCACTCCGTAACAGTTGTAAAGCGCAGGAATGGCGAGTATATGCTTCTCGATCCTACCTGGGTTCCCTTTGTGCGCGAGGAGTGGAGTAGTCGTGAGCAGCAGCAGGGTTACCTTATGGGCTTGCCCGAGGGTGCCGATTTAAAAGAAACGCCAATATCTCCTCCCGAAAATCACTACTTCAGAATAAACGGAACCTCTCAGCTCGACAAGGATGGTACGCTAACCGGTGAGTTCAGCCTAACAGCCGAAGGGCAATCGGATGCAGCAGTACGTGGCTTGTTTACGCGCAGCTACAAGGCCGATTGGAAGGCCAATCTGGAACGGGAATTGGTAAAAATATCACCACGAATTGAAATTATTGAGGTTACTAAAACCGATCCCTACCTGTATCTTAAACATCCTGTGCTTATTACCGTAAAGTACAAAATTCCAAACTTTGCCGTGGCAACCGATAGCGAGATAATATTTACCCCGGTTGTGGCCGCAAATCTTTTTGGAAGCAGGCATAGCCATTTAGGCTTTAACACCTCGATTGAAACCCGTGAGCATCAGTTTACCGATGGCTGCTCCAAGCTTATTGAGCTGAACGAAACGATAACCCTACCAGATGATATGACGATGGTTTTTAGCCCAGAAGCGAAGAATCTATCTGGCTCGGGTGCCGACTTTGCTTCATCCTATACCCTCGATGGCAATACCCTGAAATTTACCCAAACCGTTACCCTCAAGAAAAGGGTTTACGATCCTGAGGACTGGCCCTCGTTCCGCAATGCGGTGAAGTATCAGAACGAATTTGCAAAACAACCCGTAATCTTAAAATACTAAATCGAGATGAAGAGTATAAAATATATAGCTGGTTTGCTGATACTCCTTTCAGTATCGTGCACCAAGCCCCTAACCGATGAGCAGAAGAGCGCCGACTCTGTCCTGCTAAAGCAGATACACGAGTACACGCTAAATAGCGATGGTTCAATGGACTATCGGTATTATCACCAACGTCAATTCAACTCCTACATGTCGTTCCATCGCCTTTATGGCGAAACCTTTGTGGTTTACAACCCCAAGTTCCAAACCCTAAAGGTTGATAAATCTGAAACCACAATGGCCGATGGCAAAAAAGTTCAATCGCCCGAGAATGCTTTTAACGAGGTGCTGCCATTTCAGGCGGCCAATGCTCCCGCATACAACCATCTTAGGGAGATGGTAATTACCCACGTGGGGCTAGAGATTGGTGCTGTTGTGGAGCTCGATTACACGCTGCATTCCGATACTGGCTTTATGCCAATATTTGCTGAAAAGCTAATGCTGAACGAGAGCTCACCAATTAAGGATTTAGAGGTTGTTGTTAAGGTACCAAAGGAAGAATCGTTAAATCATTTTATTGTAAACCAAAACCCTAACATAAAATTTAAAAAGATTACCAAGGGCGATTTTAATATCTACACATGGAAAGCCAACGGCCTCAAAGCACGCTCTAACGAGCCCAACCAGGTTGAAGGGTATGCCGACTATCAAACCCTTGTGTTTAGTGATGTTGATTTAGCCGAATCGGTAAGCATATTAAAAGAAACTTTGACCAAAGATATTTCGTTAGACAAATCAATGGAGAGCCTTCTGCAAAGCAAATCGAAAGGTTGGGAATTGGTTGAGGAGATTCGTAGCCACGTGGCTAAGAATATGAATAGCTACTGGGTATCGCCAAGGTATGTTGGCTACCAATTCCGCAACCCAAATGAGGTTTGGGCAAGCAATGGAGGAACCGAGGCCGAAAAGGCATTGCTTTTAGCTTCGCTACTAAATAAAGCGGGTTTTGATGCCAGCATAGCACTTGGGGCATACCCACATTTCATGAACCCAAAGGTTGGTTGCCCAATGGTTTTTGACAAGTATTTGGTTAAGGTAGATATTAATGGGGAGACCAAGTTTGTTAAGGCAATTGACGACAGAAGCGAAATCCCAGGAGCTAGAGTTCTGTTTTCAATTACCGATGATATTTCAACCCTAGAAATTAAACCTGTTGAACAGCCACAGCTAGAGCTAAATTTAAAGGCAAAGCTCGAACTGGAAAAGGATGGAAACATTCAATGCGATGGTTCAGTGAAGTGTAGTAATTACAACACAAACAAAGGTTTGCTTACCGATGTTCCTTCTGCTATGCTATCTAAAACTAGTAAGCCCGATGAGGAGGGGTTAAGGGTTATTGATTTTAACTATGCTAAGGTTAAAGCACAAGAGATAGATGATTATATGTCCTATACTTTTCCTAGAATCACGCAAGGAGTTGCTATGGCAAATTTAGGGGAATTACCAACCGAACGGGTTACCCGCTTAGAGCTACCCGGTGCAATTGACGAATCGTATGAGTATGTGGTGAAAATTTCAAAAGGTTTTGAATTAGTATCACCAGAATACAATGAAGTTCTTGAAAATGAATTTGGCCGTGTAAGCATAACCTTTGTACTTGCAGATGATGGATTAAAGGTGAACCGTCATCTAGTTCTAAAAAAGGGCATTGTACCTGTTGAGGCCTACCCACAGTTTAGAGAGCTTATGGGAATATGGATGGATTCCAATTTGAATAGAGTTTTGGTTAAGAAGATATAGAAACTATTTAAGCTTTTATTCAAAGGGGCTGTCCAAAAAGTCATAATTTCCTTTATTTTGAAAATCAAGATTTACCCCTTCCCTAAAGGGAGTCTTGATTTTCAGCATCTTCACCCTTTAGGGTTTGGGGTAAAAGATGTTTAAAATCAATTATGCATACTTTTTGGACAACCTCTTTTATTTTACTCATATTCTAACTATTATAGTTGCTGTTGGCTGAAGCCAATCCTCTCGTGTGTCCCTTGCTTCGGTAAAAATCTTAACCACAACAACGCCTTACAGTAAGCCTTGTCCTCCAGCATAATCTCCTGTGCTACTAAATACATAATCCTGTGGATAGAAAACAAAACCTTCCTCCAAAGGATTGTTGTGAATATAATTAATCCTCTCAAAGATCACTTTGTTGCTCCAAAGCTCGATGGGCTTGTTATTATGCTGCTAAAATTACATTGTTTCTGTTTATGAGAAAAATTCCTTACTTCGTTGCCACACGATAAAATCGTTCTGCAGCAAAGGGATACTTGTTAGGGGTTTCGTCTTCTTTTGAATCTCGTGGTGTTAAGTTCCAATAAAGCTTAACATAACATCAGCTGCCATTTTAACAACACGGATCACTGACGCTAAAACGCCATAGTAATTTAGTGCCAAAACAGTAGCGATGCTCAAGATAGCCATAGTTAGCCCGTTAGTAAGGCCGATAGTATACCGTAGCTTGTCCGACTTGATTATTTTCCTGTTCGGGTTCTTGTATATCTTTATTCGCCGGCGGGTTAAGATCAACGTTAGTAGTGCCGACAGGCCAACAAGGGTACTCCCAACATAAACCCATAAAATACTTTGTTTTTCATAAAAGGCTATAATCCTACCGGGGGTTATCAAATCAACACTATTGGGTAAGGCAAAAATAAAAAAGCAAAAAAGTACGATAACCAGCAAGCCTCCATGGCGTATCCCCTTAAGGTACTGTTTTGGCAAAACGCCAATAATCCACTGGATGGTTTCTTCAAGAGTATGCTTCACCTCCTCGTCTTGGTTCAGGCGCAAGGCTTCCTCAAAGCATTCCATAGCCTTACCGTATCTTTTATTGTCGAAGTGTTCTCTTCCCTTTGAGAAGTAGTCGTAGCGTTCATGATGGAAGGGACTGTTTTCGGCATGAACAAACTCGGTCTTACTGCCCCAGACCAGTAACGAAAACTCTTTCCCTTTGTACCGGTATTCCACAAAATACACCGCTGCTTGAATCAGCATAAACATTTGTCGTCGGCTGATGGTGTTTTTACCCAGAGTTCCCACAGGGCATTCTACATCTAATCGCTGGCGGGTTTTCTCTAGATCCTGCCTAAAATCTTTATGTTTCAGCCCCTCGGCATTAAAAATATTATCTAGGTACCCATCATCAAGCCTTTCGGCTTGATATTCGGCCAGAACGTCACCAGGTGTTGATGTGTCGAATTTGAATCCCGGAAAACAC
Organism: Bacteroidales bacterium UBA2295; assembly: GCA_002345825.1. Lineage (GTDB taxonomy): Bacteria > Bacteroidota > Bacteroidia > Bacteroidales > Tenuifilaceae > Perlabentimonas. Next base: position 36,633 of record DDWD01000195.1, on the reverse strand, counting down.
CTGTCCACCTCCCTGTGGTTATAGTATCGAATAATGGTATGGGGTAAATATCTTTGTACTACCCTGATATACTTCAGCATCTTTCCTTGCCCCTGACAGGTTCTGCATTCTAGAACCCCCTCACCCCGACAGGTTGCGCACTCAACTTCTCCTTTTCCCTTGCAGTCTTTACAGTCCCATTTCCCTTTGCCACTGCAGGTGTAACATCTAATTTCTCCGGTGCCTCCGCAGGAGGAGCAGCCCTTACGAACAATATTCCCGTACATATCCCGGCTTTCGGTGTACTTCCTCCCTGAGCATACTTTGCATGTTAGTGTTCCCTTTCCGTGGCAGGTACTGCAGGATATAGTCCCTTTCCCTTGACATATTTTGCATCTCTGGACACCCTGGCCTTTGCAATCGTAACAACGGTTGTTCCCGTGTCCATCGCAATTTGGACATTTTTCTATGCGCTTTGAATCACTAAGGAGGATGGAGTTGTTTTGTTCCTCCCAGGTATCAGGCAGGGGCTCCAGTTCGTAGTCCCATGGGTTTACAGCACTAGGTGAAGTAATTGTAGGTTTCCCATTTATTTTCTCACCAGCAGATAGTGGCCGCTCTGCGTACTCGGCCTTGCGATGCTCATAGTATCCTTGGAAGGCTGCTGCATGGGTTGGCAAGTAGGTTATTTTATCTATAGTAATCTGATTACCGAAATCTGCATATTCGTCCCTAAAATTTCTCGCCCAATTGCTTATGCTGCTCCGTAACAGCATCTCTAATTCCTTGTTTTGGGTCATGTTTTCAATAACTTGATAATTTGCCATAGATGTATTCTCCTTCTTTATAATAATTCAAATGGTTTGCTCTGATGTTCAGGTTAACCGAAGAAAGACAAGGTGTTTAAGCAAAGGGTAATTTGTACTTGGGCATGGCTTAATTTTGTGAAGCCAACACGAGCATTTACTTAACTAAAAAATATGGAAGAACTTTCAAAATCGACATTTAAACAAAAATAAAAATCTTTTTTTAAACTTGTAGGCACTTCTGTAGGTTTGTAGAAGATTTTTCTGGGATTGTTTCAGCCATCTTCCGACTCTAGGCACTCTATAAACTTCCAATTCCATCCCGCTGCCACTACATGGACAGTAGACCCTTTCATCTTATCACTCTTTTAGGGTATTTTTTATGAAAAACCTTTGCCCAACATTTGCTTGCGGAGGTGTAGGGAGCCCAGTTTAGCTTGTTTTGGATGATTGGTGCAGTTGCATTAAATTATAATTTCGTTACATTTGGGCGTTATTATTTTCATTATTATCACGCATTTTCTTTTTTATGAAGCATTTCGGAATTAAGCTTTTTACAATAGCCTTTGTTGCTGTTCTTTTTTTTCAGGTTGGTTGTAAGGAGGAGGAAAAGCCCTCTCTACCAACCGTAAGCACCTCTCAGGTTTTAAATATTGAGGAACAAGTTGCTCAAGCGGGAGGAATTGTTCTCGACAACGGGGGCGCTCCCATTATCAATCGTGGAGTATGCTGGAGCACAATGGAGAATCCAACCATTGCAGATTACGATGGTATTACAAATGATGGTTCTGGACTTGGTGAATATTCAAGCGCAATTACCAACTTGCTTGCCAACACCAAGTACTACGTAAGAGCTTACGCTACTAACTCGGTCGGTACAGCGTATGGCGATACCGTTAGCTTTATCACATTGCCAGCAGCTCCTCTTGTACCCGACAATCACCATATGCTTTTGGGAAACCCCAGTTCAGCCACAGCTGATGAGGTAAACGAGAACGATTATCTCATGGAAAAGAATCAGTTTCACCTCTCCTACAACAATACAACCCGGTCGGCCAATTGGGTCAGTTGGCATCTTAACACCAGCTATTTGGGAAGTGCCGACCGTCAGGATGATTTTAGAACAGATTATTCCCTCCCATCGGATTGGTATAGAGTATCGGAAACATCATACAGGTATTCAGGTTTCGATAGGGGTCATCTATGTCCTAGCGCCGATCGAACCCTAACCATTTCCGATAATTCGGCCACTTTTGTAATGACCAATATGATGCCACAAGCACCCAATAATAACCGCTATACCTGGGCACATCTAGAGGGCTACTGCCGAGATCTTGCTAAATCGGGCAATGAACTTTTCATTATTGCTGGTCCTCATGGAAAAGGAGGAAGCGGCTCCAACGGTTATGCAGAAACCATTGACAATGAAAATATTGTTGTACCCAGCGTAACATGGAAGGTTATTGTTGTAATTGAGGATGGCGACAACGATCTGGCAAGGATTACTAAAAACACTCGCATAATTGCGGTTATTATGCCCAACACGCAGGAGTGCAGCAGCAAAAAATGGTACGAATATCGAGTTAGTGTTGATGATATCGAAGACCTAACAGGCTTCGATTTTCTATCGAATGTATCAACCAGCATACAGGAGGTTGTGGAAGCCGGAGTGGATAATGTCCCTATTTAGGTTAAACATAATCATACAAAAACCCCGCAAACACTTTGTTTGCGGGGTTTTTTTGTAGCCCCACCAAGAATCGAACTTGGATCTACGGTTTAGGAAACCGCTATTCTATCCATTGAACTATGGGGCCAAATTATTCTCACTATTTCAAATCGAACCTGAATCTACGGTTTAGGAAACCGCTATTCCCTGCCTGCGTGACATATCAACAGTCAGGCAAGTATTTATTGAACCTTGCCTGCCTTTGGCAGGTACGGGGCCAATATTTCAGTTCGCAAAAATAAGTCTTTTTTGGTAGCTCAGCAAATAAAAAAAACATTCGCAGATTTTAAATGTTATACTCTAATATTCAAAAATAAGCATTTCATAAAAAACTAGCTAATTAATTAATACAGCCATAGTGCCATTCCAACTAATATATATATCTTAGTTTTCACTTTTTATCGTGCGCCATGAGAAAAATCCTTCGGTTTGAGCATAAAATAATAATTGTTTACCTGGTTGTTGGTGGGCTATGGATTCTGTTTTCCGATAAGATGATCCTACTTTTAACAAACGATGCAAATACCATTAGCCAATATCAAACCCTCAAGGGCTGGTTTTACGTATTGGTAACCGCTGGATTATTTTTTGCAATTCTAAGGTGGTACATCTTAAGACTTCGTAAAGCATTGGATAAATCAGAGGAAAGCGACAGGCTTAAAACCGCATTTTTGCAAAATGTATCGCATGAAATACGAACCCCAATGAACTCCATTTGCGGATTTTCAACACTACTTAATAAGGAAGGGCTAACCCAAGAAAAGCGCAAGCAGTACACCGGTATAATCATCAACAGTAGCAATCAGCTGCTATCCATTGTAAACGATATTCTCTGCATATCCAATATCGAAACAGGGCAGGAATCTCTAAACCAAGCTCCTGTTCGGATTGATACAATTCTAGATGAGATTTTCGAAATCTTTATTCCGCATTCGAGCGGAAAAGGTGTAGCCCTTAATCTCGATATTGATGAGAGCGTTAAAGGCCTTGAAGTTAACACCGATGGGCCAAAGCTAAAACAAGTGCTGTGGAACCTAACCAGCAATGCGGTTAAGTTCACCCAAAAGGGCACCGTTACCATTGGGTGCAACATCGAGAACAGCAATCTGAACATATACGTTTCCGATACGGGTATTGGCATTGAACCCCAGATGCACGAAAAAATTTTCGACCGATTTGTACAAGCCGATTCAACTATACAGCTAAACTACGGCGGAACAGGACTGGGTCTTTCCATTGCCAAAGGATACACAATACTTCTTGGGGGTGAAATCAGCCTCCAATCGGAGCCAAGTGTTGGCACTAGGGTAAACCTCTCAATACCTGTTGATATCCAACCCTCGTCAAAACCTAAGGTAGCGAATACTACTGTATCAACAGTTGATAAAAAACAAAGTAAATTGGTTATTCTTGTTGCCGAAGACGAAGAGTTTAACTTTATGTATATCGAGGAAATGATAAAGGGCATTAGCGGCCACGTGATAAGGGCAAAAAACGGACAAGAGGCCGTTGATATCTGTTCGAAAAACCCCGATATTGATGTGGTGATCATGGACCTAAGAATGCCCGTGATGAATGGATATGAGGCAACGCGTCAAATCAAAAAGTTTAGACCCAGCCTGCCCATTATTGCTCATACCGCATATCAGCAACCCGAGAAAATAGAGGAAGGCTCTACTTCAAGTTTCGATGAATATCTACCCAAACCACTGAATCACAAAACACTCCGCACTTTGCTTTCAAAATACAAGTAGATTTTTACCAATCGCCTATCGCTTGAAGCATTCTGCCTTTCAATCACTTTCTCTAATTCCCAATTCTTTTAAGCCAGTTAGCTTAAACCAATCGGCCTTTTTTATAAACTGTGTAAGTTTCTTTATATCTTTAAGGTGTAATTAAACCCACCTAGCAAAATGACAACTAAAAGGATAACAATAATTTTAGGACTGTTACTTACTCCAATCGTTCTTATGGCTCAGCCTAAAATGCCATCCATTAGTGAGATGCGTTGGGGGCGCGATTACAATCTCCATATAAAACTATCAAACGACACCAACTACGTGATGGATGTGAGGGCGCTGCATCACACCGGAGAGGTTTCGTTTGACACCAATACAGAGGCGGCAACCTACTATCCTGTCAGTCTCGACGAGGAGTTTATAAATCACATTAAGCATCGCAAGCTCGAAAGCGAAAAAGACCCTACAGCCGATTCCACCTCAACCACATCCCGCCCCACAACATTGTGGTCGTCGCTGCACGGAACCCTGGGTGGCGGTTATGTGCATTTTGTTAACTGCTTGGTTTACGCCCTGGAGTCGAACCACGTGAACCTTTCGGACCCCATTATGCGCCGGCCCGAAACGAAGTGGAAACCCAAACCCATGACCCAAACCTACAAACGAACACGCAAGTGGGAGCACTATGTCCCCTACAATCAAAAACTAGCCCAACGAGAATATAAGCTTCGCAAGCGCGAAAACGACCTTAAAGATCTGCAAGGAATACCCGATAAGTTCCTCGACCTATTCCTCAACACAAGTCAAAAACAGTACGAGCGACTACGTGCTGAGGGTAAAAATATGCAGGTATCGCAAATCGATTTGATTAGGTTGCTGCTGGGAGCCAAATACCTTGGGGTCAATCAAATTGAGTACATCCAAAAAAGGGTTACTTCGTCGGTTTTGCTGTATAGCGTTAGCAACCTCCCCTCTGTAATTATTTTCGACGACTATCAGGCTGCGGTAGCCATGACGTTGGACAAATCAGGTTACAATATCGATTACGTAGTTTTTCAGGATCAAAACACCATATCTACAGAGGAGTTTAACGACCGATACAGTATGATTGAGACTCTAATTGAAGCCATTAACGAGGCCAACGAGAAAGTTTTCCGCAAGAGGCTTTCCTCATACTACGGCTCGTAGCCAGCAAAAATCGTACCTATCGCTTTATACTATTTGCAGTTAAGCGCTGGATTTTTCAAAAAATCGTTACTTTTGTCAAACGCTAAGAAAGCATACCTCTTAGCTTGTTTTTTAAATGATAATCTATCTATACAATGACACTTAAATCGCGTACAAAAATTATTGATTTGCTAAAAGGAGGCGTTGTTGGCGCTGAGGTAACCGTGAAGGGTTGGGTTAGAACACGTAGGGGAAACAAAAATGTTGCCTTTATTGCCCTTAACGATGGCTCCACTATACATAACATTCAGGTTGTTGCCGATGTGGCAACCTTTGGCGATGATTTCCTAAAAGACGTAAGCACTGGTGCTTGCATTATGGTTGTGGGCGAATTGGTTGAATCGCCCGGGGCACAACAACCCGTAGAGATTCAAGCCCAAAGCATAGAGATATACGGCAAAGCCGACCCAGCTACATATCCATTACAAAAGAAAGGGCACAGCCTAGAGTTTCTAAGAGAAATTGCTCACCTAAGGCCCCGCACCAACACCTTTGGAGCGGTGCTTCGCATTCGCCATGCCATGGCCTTTGCCATACATAAATTCTACAACGATAAGGGTTTCTTCTATCTGCACACCCCAATCATCACCGCATCCGACGCAGAGGGAGCTGGCGCTATGTTTAGGGTTACAACCCTTGACATGGATAATCCACCCCGCACCGAGGATGGCAAGGTGAACTACACCGAAGATTTCTTTGGAATGGAAACAAACCTCACCGTTTCGGGTCAGCTCGAGGGTGAACTAGGAGCCCTAGCTCTATCGGAGATATATACCTTTGGCCCCACTTTCCGAGCCGAGAATTCCAACACACCCCGCCACCTGGCCGAATTTTGGATGATTGAACCCGAAATGGCTTTTTACGATATTGAAGACAATATGGATTTGGCCGAGGAGTTTCTGAAATATCTTACAAACTATGCGCTTGAGCACTGTAAGGACGATCTTGAATTCCTAAACAAGATGTGGGACAAGGAGCTTATTGAGCGCTTACAATTTGTGGCAAGCAACAACTTTATTCGTTTAGAGTATACCGAGGCTATCGCTATACTTGAGAAAGCAGACCAAAAATGGGAGTTTCCAGTTTTCTGGGGTGCCGATCTACAAAGCGAGCATGAACGGTACTTGGTAGAGAAGCATTTCAAAAAGCCAGTTATCCTAACCAACTATCCAAAGGAGATAAAGGCTTTTTACATGAAGCAAAACGACGACGGTAAAACCGTTAGGGCTATGGATGTTCTCTTCCCAAAGATAGGCGAGATTATTGGCGGATCGCAACGCGAAGAAAATCTGGAGGCGTTAACATCCCGAATGAAAGAGATGGATGTTCCCCAGGAGGAGATGTGGTGGTATATTGATACACGAAAATTTGGAACAGCACCCCACAGTGGCTTTGGTTTGGGATTCGAGAGGCTTCTGCTATTTGTTACCGGTATGAGCAACATCAGGGATGTAATTCCATTCCCACGTACACCCAATAATTGTGAGTTTTAATCAGATAAACCTTACCCCAAACGATGCTTAAGCAAAGGTTACAACAAAAGCTATTACAAAAGTTATCGCCGCAGCAAATTCAGGTTATCAAGCTGCTGGAGATACCCACAATGCAGCTTGAGCAAAGGATAAAAAAGGAGCTAGAAGAAAACCCCACCCTCGAAGAGGGTGAAAATTACGAGGACGAACAGTACGACAGCCCGAACGAAGAGCAAGAAAATCAGAATGATGATGAGTTTAGCCTTGAGGACTACCTAAACGATGAGGATGTACCCTCGTATCGGCTATCATCTAACAATTACTCCAAGGACGACAAGCGGGAGGAGATTCCATTCTCCACTGGAACCTCTTTCCATGAAAACCTAGAGAATCAGCTTGGATTACGGGTTCTCGATCAGCATCAAAAAAACTTGGGATTATACCTAATTGGAAATATTGATGATGATGGTTACCTGCGACGTAAACTCTCGGCCATTGCCGACGATTTAGCCTTTTCTGCTGGGGTGGAGACCAACGAGGACGAGCTGGAACAAATACTTTACATCATCCATGATTTCGAACCCATAGGTGTGGGAGCTCGCGATCTGCAGGAGTGCCTGCTTATTCAGATTGAGAGTAAAGATCAAACAAACCCTCAGGTTGCTCTTGCCCGAAAAATCCTTAAGTACCATTTCGATGAGTTTACACGCAAGCACTACGATAAGATACAGGGCAAACTCAACCTTAACGACGAGCAGCTTAAAGATGCCATTGATGAAATACTGAAGCTTAACCCCAAACCAGGTGGCAGTTTCTACGATCCGCACAACCGAATCTCGTACCATATTGTTCCCGATTTTCTGCTCGATCTAGTTGATGACGAATTAATCCTAAGCCTCAACGCCAAAAACGTACCCGACCTAAAAATCAACAGGGAATATTCACAAATGCTCGAGTCGTATGCCGTTAACCGCAGCAATGCGAGCAAACAAGAGAAGGAGGCCGTAGCCTTTGTTAAGCAAAAAATCGACTCGGCCAAATGGTTTATCGATGCCATAAAGCAACGGCAAAATACCCTGCTTTTTACTATGCAGGCTATTATTGAGTACCAAACAGAGTTCTTTAAAACTGGCGACGACACCAAGCTTAAGCCAATGATTTTGAAGGATATTGCAGAAACCACAGGTCTTGATATTTCAACCATATCGCGGGTGGCCAACAGCAAGTATATTCAAACAAATTTTGGAATATACTCGCTGAAATACTTTTTTAGCGAGGGCATGCAAAACGACTCGGGCGAGGAGGTGTCGACCAAAGAGATTAAGAAGATTTTGCAGGATTGCATTGAGGCCGAGGAGAAAAAAAAGCCACTTACTGACGAAAAGCTTATGGATATCCTAAAAGAAAAAGGTTACCCCATAGCCCGACGAACTGTAGCAAAATATCGCGAACAGCTAGGAATACCCGTAGCCCGGTTAAGAAAAGAATTGTAACCCACTCTGCAACAAAAATAATTACAACGGAGGTTGTATACTACAAGCACAAAAATGTCAAAATTCCTTGCCCATTCCATATCCGTTCTGTTTCACCCCATGCTGATGCCAATATTTGGCTTGCTTGCCATTTTTTTAACCAACAACAGCATGCTTCTTTTGCCCTACGATGCCAAGCGGATAATTCTGATAATTGTAGCCATTAACACGCTGGCTCTGCCACTACTTATGATTCCCCTTTTCAACAGAATGGGGCTTATAAAAAGCCTGCAGATGCATGAGCATAGGGAACGAATTATACCTATTACATTCACGCTGGTTCCCTATATCTTTTCGTTTTACTTTTTAAAGCGGTTGCCAATTATAAATGAAGTATCTCTTTTCATGCTGGGCGCTTCCATTGCGCTAGCCATAGCCCTTGTTAACACCATTTGGTGGAAGATTAGTCTGCATATGGTAGGCATTGGTGGCTTGGTTGGCCTGTTCTTTACTCTTTCTACTCGCTTTCATTTTGATATTACAGGGTACTTCATAGCCGCTGTTGTTATTGCGGGCATAGTGGCCTGGGCTCGGTTACGACTTAATACTCACAAACCATCACAAGTTTACCTCGGTTTTATTGCTGGTTGGATTTCTGTTTCTGCAACCATTTTGCTTTTGGGTTAGCTAACCAAAATTTGTTGTCATGAAGAAACTGCTTCTTATAGGTCTAATACTTGGGTCTCCATTCTTCTTTTGTGCTTACGGACAAAGCAATACGAATATGAAAACAGTTAAGGATGTTGAGCTTGCGAAGTTTTTGGGCGTATGGTACGAGATTGCCCGCTTCCCGCACTCGTTCGAACGGAATTTAGTTGGTGTTACAGCCACCTACTCGCTTAAGAAAAACGGGAACATTCAGGTAATCAATCAGGGTTACAAGAACACCCTGGACGGTAAGCCCAAAAAGGCGAAAGCCTTTGCCAAAATCCCCGACCCCAACGAGCCCGGTAGGCTAAAGGTTTATTTCTTCTGGCCCTTTGGTGCCGACTACCTAATTCTCGATTTAGATAAGGATTACCAATGGGCGCTGGTTGGAAGCAGCTCCCCTAACTACCTTTGGATTTTAAGTTGCACCCCACAATTGGACGACAATATTTACCAATCCATAGTTGAAAAAGCCAAATCAATTGGCTACGACATCAAAAAATTAGAGCTTGTGCCCCAGAAAAAAGCGGAGTAAACTATGCGTCGATTTTCGGCCAACTACATCCACACCGTTGCAGGAAACCCAATAAGGAATGGCGTTGTTGGTGTTGATGAAGAGGGAATAATAGTTGAGATTATTGACCATAAAGGCATTGAAAAGGAGTATGCCCACACCGAATTCCGCAACGGGATTATTGTACCCGGTTTTGTAAATGCGCACTGCCACACTGAGCTGTCTCATCTAAATAAAAAAGTTGAGCCCAACACTGGGTTAGCTGGTTTTGTCGATCAAATCCGCAGCCATCGACTTAGCGGAAACCAACCCAACGACAAATTTATAGAAAATGCTATTATTGAGATGCATAGAGCAGGAATCGTTGCCGTTGCCGATATTTGCAATACCACCGAGAGCTTTTATGCAAAGCAAAATACTAGGATACATTTTATCAACCTAATTGAGGTTCTGGGACTTGAGGGCGAAAAAGCACTATGGATAACGAATAAAGCTTTGGCAACAAAGCTCATAGCCGACGAAACGCTGGGAACAAACAATCACCTAACGCCGCACTCTGTTTACTCATTATCATCGGAGTTGCTTGATATGCTAAGCAATGAAATATCGAACAATTACATTGTGTCGATACATTTTGCCGAAAGCCCCGACGAGGAAAAATTTACCGTGCAAAGAGCAGGTGGCTTAGCCGAGAACTACGCTAGCTGGGGTTTATCAACCCAAAATGCTCCTAACGAAAATCCCGTAGCGATTGTGAAAAAGTATCTCCCTCGCCAAGCGCATACATTGTTCGTGCACAATACATACCTCAACAACCAACAGGCAAACGAACTAGCCCAGCATTTCCCCAATGCCTACTTTGTGCTTTGCCCAGCATCAAATATCTACATAGAAAATGCGCTACCAGACATCCCCATACTAACGAAAACTAGTGTTCCCATTGCTTTGGGTACCGATAGTCTGGCCTCTTCGCCCACGCTTTCAATTTTTGATCAGATGCAGATTATCACTCAGCATTTCCCCAGCATACCATTTACCGAAATCCTTAAATGGGGCACCATGAATGGCGCCAAAGCAATTGGTTTGGACGATACGCTGGGCACAATAGAGCTGGGTAAATCGCCGGGGTTAAACCTTATAACACCCTTCGATTTTTCCAATAACAAACCCCTACCCAATAGCCGGGTAGTTAAACTTATCTAGCTGCTCTTACCCACCCTACAGCTACCACAATTGAGTAAAAAACAAATGCTTTACGCGTCGGATATGTTGTAAAATCATATTTTAAGATGCTTAACCCCGCCGAGCTTAATTCTTATATTTAGTACCTTTGACCCAATACAAAGAACCGATATGGCAACTTTTCTTTTTGATGAAATAATATTTGGCCCAGTGCGTAGCCGTAGGCTAGGTGTTTCGCTGGGTGTAAACCTGCTTCCCACCACAACTAAAGTATGTAGCTTCGACTGCATATACTGCGAATGCGGATGGACCCAGAGCGAACAAAGTAGCAAGCTACCCAGCCGAGGATTGGTAAAGGAAAAAATGATTGAACGATTTGAGGACATGAAATCGAAAGGTGAGCTGCTGGATGTAATAACTTTTGCTGGCAACGGCGAGCCCACGCTGCACCCCGAGTTTGAAGGGGTAATTGACGACACCATTGAGCTAAGGAACAAGTACTTTGCCGATGCACGCATAGCAGTACTTTCGAACTCAACCATGCTGCACAAACCCAGCGTAGTAAAATCACTTTTGAAAATTGATCAAAATATTCTTAAATTAGACTCAGGTTTTGATGCAACCATCCAGCTGCTTAACCAACCCCATAAGCCAACTTCTGCCGAAGAGGTAATAAGGCATCTGGAGCAGTTTAAAGGAAACTTTATTTTGCAAACCATGTTTATACGGGGTAGTTACCAAGGGCTTGAGGTTGACAACACCACTGATAAGGAGATAGAAAAGTGGCTTTTGGCCATTGAAAGGCTTAAACCCAAAGAGATAATGATATATACCATTGCTCGCGACACACCGGTTGACTCGCTAAAGAAAGTACCTATTGCTGATTTAGAAAATATAGCCAACCGCGCAAGGGCACTGGGCATACCTGTTCAAGTATCGGGATAATATGTTAGATGTTAAAGGAAACGAACGAATACTTATTAGCCCTCTTGGCTGGGGCCTAGGGCATGCCACGCGCTTAATACCTATTATTTCGCAACTAATAGAGCGTGGTTGCTCCGTAGTTATTGCAGCCGATTTACCATCAAACGAACTTTTACGCATTCGCTTTCCTGAGCTGGAGTACATACACTTTCCATCCATAAACATCAAGCTATCGCGCCGCCGATTAAAGATTATAAGGCTAGTACAGATTGCCCTTCGGTTCTTTCTGCTAACCCACAAAGAGCATAAGAAAATAAAGGAGATTGTAAGGGAATACGTTATAGACATTGTGATATCGGACAACCGCTATGGGCTTTGGGGTGCTACCGAAAAATCGATTCTTATTACCCATCAGCTTACTATTCTTTTCCCCAGACCCTTTAAATGGATTGAGTTTCTTGGCAGGTGGTACGTTAAGCGCTATGCCGAGAAGTTTTCTGAATGCTGGGTACCCGATCAGCAAGAGGGATTTAGGTTTTCAGGCGACCTGTCGAGCCCCAAACGATTACCTGCCAACATTAAATTCATCGGTATTCAATCGCGGTTTACCAACTTTACCATTGAGCGCACCGAATCGGAATGGGATTTTGTTGGAATTGTATCGGGGCCACCCCCACAACGCGATATCTTTGAACAAATACTAATTAGCATTGCCAATAGGCTTAAGCTAAAGGTGTTAATTTTCCAAGGATTACCCCTTGGCCCCCGACTTGCCCGAACCGTGGGTTACGCCACCCTAGTATCGCACCAACCCGACGAGCAAATGGCTCAAGCCATTGTGTCGGCCAAACTCCTTATTTGCCGATCGGGGTATAGCACAATTATGGATTTGGTTGCGCTAAATCGATCTGCCATAATTGTTCCTACGCCGGGCCAATCGGAGCAGGAATACCTGGCAAAATACCTCTCGAGGCATAAACTCTTCCAAAGCATTCCGCAAAGCAGGCTTTTAAGCCTCACGCGTGCCAATTATAATCAGCTGGTATCGATAAACAACAATTAGCTAGTTTATTGACAAACAATTTTTGCTGTTACACTTCAAAACCTTAACTTAGCATAACCTAACAAACCATCAATAGAAATGCTCAAACGGTTTTTCCTGCTACTAATTGACCTTGTACTTTTCTTTAGCGGATTCTGTTTGAGCATATCCCTTAAACCCAACACCCTTGAGTATTACATTCACAACTATCCGATTCCCCTTGCTATCTTTTTCTTTGCCTGGTCGGTATCATCAATAATTATTGGGAAATTCGTACTGGCAGGGAAAGATTTTAGCCCCGTTTTAAAAAGAATAATCATTAGCAACCTGGTAACCCTAGCCATTGTTACCTCCATAATGTTTTTCTTTTACACCTACTCATTCTCCAGAATAATTGTACTGGGCACAATAGCTTTTGCCACCGTACTCGAAATTATTACCTACGGTATATGGTTCCTTATAAAGCAGAGCTACGAGATAAAAGAGATGCCCTTAACAGCCCCAAGGGCCAACTTTGCACCACCCGAAATACCACAGCTAGAAGATACTGGAGCTAAGGTTGATTTTGAACGTAAAAAAGCCATTAGGCGCACAATTGTTGATGAGCTGGGACTTGATGTGTTTGCATACATCAGCAGAGCCATAAACCTGAATGTCGAATCGACATTAATTGTTTCTACCACCACACGGTTCAATATCGATAATCAACCCTCCCACTTTTTCAATACCATCGTAAACCTAAAACGGGTTAATGATATCCGCTGGATAAATAAGTTCTTCGAATCGGTGAACGATAAGCTTCCCAAAGGAGGCATCTACGTATGTATGGTTGAAACCAAAGATCTACGAAAACGCAGGATTTTAAAAAAATATCCTCCCGTACTCAACTTCATTTATTACACATTTGACTATATTATTAAGCGCGTTTTCCCAAAGTTTAACCTTACCAAGGGGATTTACTTTTTCCTTACCCGTGGCGAAAACAGGGTACTATCAAGAGCCGAACTGCTTGGCAGGCTATACTCCTGCGGGTTTGAGGTACTTAACGAGGAGTTTATAGGGAATCATCTTTATGTAATATCAAGAAAAATTAAAACCCCAGCATTTGACCTAGAACCTACATATGGCCCGCTCATTAAGCTTAGGCGCATTGGCAAAGGGGGCAAGGAGATCAAAATTTACAAGATGCGCACCATGCATCCCTATGCCGAGTACCTGCAGGAATACGTTTACCGAAAGCACGATTTGCAGGATGGAGGAAAATTTAAAGACGATTTTAGAATATCAACGGTAGGTCGAATAATGCGTAGGTTATGGATTGATGAGCTACCATCGCTTATAAACCTATTTAAAGGCGATTTAAAGATAGTAGGGGTGCGCCCGCTGAGCCGACACTACTTTAGCCTTTACTCCAAAGAGCTGCAGCAAAAAAGGACTAAGTATCGCCCCGGACTGGTTCCTCCTTTCTATGTTGATAATCCTAAAACCCTGGATGAGATTATGGCCTCGGAGAATAAATACCTCGATGCCTATGCAAAACATCCGATTTGGACCGACCTTAAATACCTCTTTTTGGCTGCATATAACATTATATTTAAACGATATAGGAGTGGGTAATGAATGTAAAAATGTAGAGTGATAAATGTAGAAGTTAGAAGACAGGAGACGGATGACGGAAGAGGGAAGACAGAAGACGGGAGACAGAAGACGGAAGCCGGACGAAAGGATCAACCCACACCCCAATCATTCAACCTGCCTGCCGACGATAGTCAGGCAGGTCATCCAATCAATCCAATCAATCCAATCAATCCAAATGATCCCAAAACACCAAATAGAGCTAACCGTTCGCGATTACGAGTGCGATCTACAGGGCATAGTGAACAATGCCGTTTACCTCAACTACCTTGAGCATGCGCGCCACACATACTTGCTAGATCGCAACATCGATTTTGCCCAGCTACACATCGAGGGAGTGGACCTGGTGGTGCACCGCATTGAGATTGACTACAAGCAGTCGCTCACCAGCGGCGATAGATTTCAAATTACCTCCTCGATGCGCAAAGAAGGGCACTTAAGGGTGATATTTGATCAGGAGATAGTGCGACTGCCCGACATGAAGCCCGTGGTAAAAGCCAAGGTGACTGGAGTAGGAGTTCGCAACGGTCGTCCAATGCGGGTAAGCGATATTGTTGGATTCCAAGATTTGGATTAGGCTTCCCTATCCTTGCTAGCCACCAGCAAATACAGGTTTTTATCCTCTAGAAAAAGATAACCCTGCTCGTAGCAAAAGTAGTAAGTAAAACCTTTTTGGGTTGTATAGGTATGCGTATGGTAAGTAAAGTTAAACCCATTTGTTAGCAGGGTTTCGCGAGTAACCATTGTCTTCCCCGATTGCTTGTTAAGGCTCTCAAGCACCCGCCTATTCTTCCGAAGAATGTTGTTGATATTGCGAACCGTATTGGTTGCATCGCTATTCAACTTGTTGTTATAGGTGTTTCGGCACTGATCCGAACAGAACTTCTTATCGGAACGACCAATAATTCTATCGCCGCACTCGGGACACACCTTGTAATCGTTGCTATCATTGGCACTCATACCAACCAACTTTTCATTTATTAGGCTGAACCTAAATGGATTGAATACAAATATAACAAAATGTTTTTTAGGGCATAAAAATAAAGTCGGTGTATTAACCTAAATTGTGACAACAAACAATTATTTAAACAAATGTTTACCTATTTTTGCACTCTAAACTTTATTACAGCATTTAATGAGAGAACTTAAGATTGGCGGCATAACCATCCCCGTGCCGATAATTCAAGGCGGAATGGGAGTTGGAATCTCCCTTTCGGGCCTTGCCGTGGCGGTAGCCAACGAAGGCGGTGTGGGTGTAATCTCTGCAGCAGGGCTTGGCCTGGTGCACAGGAATCCAGCGCTTGATTTTATTCAGGCCAACATTGAGGGTTTAAAAAAAGAGATAAGACTTGCCAAGGAAAAAACCAAAGGAATTGTTGGGGTTAACATCATGGTGGCCATGTCGAACTTTGCCGAGCTGGTAAAAACTGCCATTTCGGAAAAGGCCGATATCATATTTTCGGGTGCAGGCCTACCGCTCGATCTGCCCAAATTTTTGCAAGCCGACAGCATCACTAAGTTGGTACCCATTGTATCGTCGGGCAGAGCAGCCAAGATTATCTGCGAAAAATGGAAATCGCTATACAACTACCTCCCCGATGCCATTGTGGTGGAGGGCCCCAAGGCTGGTGGTCACTTAGGATTTAAAAACAACCAGATAGAGGATAGCCATTTCTCGCTTGAGGAGTTGGTAACCGATGTGGTGCGAGAGGTTAGCGTGTTTGAGCAAGCTTACGGACAAGAGATATCGGTTATTGCTGCCGGCGGAATATACAACGGTCAGGATATCTTCAACATCATGCAAAAGGGCGCTCGCGGCGTGCAGCTGGGAACCCGGTTTGTTACCACCCAGGAGTGCGACGCTTCCATCAAGTTTAAGCAGGCCTATATTGATGCCAAAGAGGGCGACATAGAGATCATTCAGAGTCCTGTTGGAATGCCCGGCCGTGCCGTTAGGAATGCCTTTATCGACAAGGTGCGCGAGGGGCTTAAGCGGCCTATTAAATGCCCATTTCACTGCATTAGAACCTGCGATGTATCGAGCAGCCCCTACTGCATCATTACGGCACTTTACAATGCCTACAAGGGCAATATGAGGAGCGGTTACGCCTTTGCTGGCGCAAACGCCTATCTGTCGGATAAAATTTCGACCGTAAAAGATGTCTTTAGCGAGCTAAAAACCGATTTGCAATCTGCCATCAAGGCGTTTGAGGAAAAAATAAAGTAAAAAACTTTTTGCCTGCCGATAATAAAAACCGCCTCTAGGGGCGGTTTTGTTTTTCTAGGGCTTCCATTATCGCATTGTACAATTGGGTGGTTTCTTCGCTATTCTTAAAATTTAGATACACTTTTCGGTCTTTATAATCGGAAATTACCACAAATGGTGGGGATAGCGACCTAAGATAAAGTCGACCCTCTCCAATATCCTGTAGCTTAAAATGGCCTTTATTAATGCCACCCATACTAAACCCATTGGTGCGCTTCGTAATCTTAGGAATATCATCAGCTAGCTCTACAGCCTGCATCCCTTGGTAGTAAAGCTTAACACCATACATTCCCTTTATCTCCAAATAGTGAGGATTAATAATTGTCTTGTGGGGCAATATTCCCAGCACAATAATCACTGCAATAGTTGCAGCCATTAAGCCCGATACAACCCAACGTGCAATCCTAGTTCTTGTAAACTTTGTGGTTGTGTGATTATGGTTAAACCGTTGGGCTAAAAGCACCATAATTATAGCCCCACCAAAAATGGTTAGGGGATATATTGCATTAGCCACCATCGACATACCCAACCTCTCGAATAAATACGTGCCCAGCAAAATGGCAACGCCCATAATCACTAGAGCATTTCGCATTAGGCTCGATAGACCCTTAATGTCAACCTGAGCACGCTCCTTGGGGTTCAGGTTATTGTATCCGGCAATAAGCATAGGGAAGGCCTTTACCAAAAAACCTAAGGCCACTAGCAAAACGGAAATGATAAGAATGTGGGTTTCCATAGTTAGTCAGATTCCTTTTGAGTAGTGGGATATTTTAAAGTATTGATGGGGTATTCAGCTTATTAGATTTAATCGATTTAACACTTTCGCAATTAGCCAGAAACCTAGCTGTCAATTAATCTTTCTGTAAAGAGTCTTTAACGGCTTTTCTGTAGCTCCGCCCAATGTTTAGCTGCACATCATTAACTACAACCTCATCGAACGAGATGCTCTTAATCTTTTCCTTATTAATAATGAATGAACGGTGGATTCGAATAAACACATCTGGCAACCTAGACTCTAAATTACTGATTTTCTCTTTGCTTACAATTTGTTCTGTTGCTGTATTCACTTGAATATAGTCCGACAAGCTTTCAATGAAAACAATATCTTCGTAGGGTATTTTGGCTATCTTTCTATTTGAAGTGATTTCGAGAAAGGGTTTTTTCATCTTCTCTTTTTCGGCTAATAGTTGTTGTATTACCTGTCTATTCTCTATTATCTGATGCATCATTAGAATAAAAGAGCCGATAAATACCAATAAATACAATATTACAGCCAATATAATTATTTGAGTGGCATTGGGATTTAGGTTCTGATAGCTAAGATTTACTAGATAAACATAGGAAACAACCAATACAAGCATTTCGAGATATAATGAGACAACCGCCATACAAAAGGTATAAAATGCAAATCTCGCATACCGTTTAGTTAGGTAAAATTTAGGTACAAGCACATAGTTAAAAAAGTAAGACGTCCCTAAAACAATGGGAAGGAGCATACAAACAAAGAAAAATGCCGCAGTATTGTTACCCCAGGAAAACCCAAACACTAATGTTAAAGTAAGTATAACAAATATCCAATAGACAATATGGTAATATGGATTTCTTGATTTTTTATTCATTATAAAACTGTTTATTGGGCTAATTTCGGCAAAAATATGAAACTTACAAGTTAGCGTCGATAAACAACCTGTTTAGAGCTGGATTCTACCTTGATGATATGCTTTATCGCATCTAATTTGGCAGCAGTATTAACTTAAAAAAATATCACTATGAAAAGCTTATTTTATCAAGGAGGCCCTCAATTTATGAGTGCACTAACAATTTTACTAGTTCTTACCACTGCCTGGATAATTTATCATTTTGTTGTTGCTTACAGCCTAAAACAAGCCAACAAGGAAACTCATTTACGAAAGCTTGGCTATGGTAAAACGATAGGCTTATTTGCATTGGTAACCGGACTTATGGGGCAGATGGTTGGACTTTATTCAATGTTTGATGCAATTGAGCAAGCTGCATTAAATGGAGAAGAAATTATTCCTGCATTGGTATTTGGAGGAATTAGGGTTACAATGATTGTTACCTTTTATGGTATTCTTATTTATCTGTTTTCACTATTGTTGTGGTTTGTGGCAAGTGTTATGATTGAGAAGAAGTTTAAGCAACAATAAACGCAAGTCGATTTAGGTACACTGGTGTCCGGGTAAAAAAACCACCTCCGTTTTGGCAGCAGGCAGCGGAAAAATAAAGTCAATGCATATAACGTTTTATGGCGAATATTTCCCGGACACCACTTTTAAAATACAAAGATATGTGCCAAGCGGCAAACTACAAGGTCGGAGTGCTAGCAGAAGTTAGCCAAAATCTTACCTCTCCATAGCACGACTTCGCAATTCCTTTGGCATCTTTTCGATGGCATAACGTAATGCCGTGCGGGGCATTGTTGATTTGTTTCGAACCACGTACTCAAAAATCGACTGCTGGTTTGCCTCACTTGCGGCTTTAAGCATCCAGCCATACCCTTTTTGCACCAAATCATCCTTATCTAACAGCAGAATATCGGCAATGCCAAGGATTTGGTTTAAAAACTTACCCTTACGGGCTGGTATAATTAGGCTCACGGCAGCGGCTCGGCGCATCCATCTGTTTTCCGATTGTGCAAAACCCTTTAATCTAGCCAAATACTCTGGATACATCTCGATAAATTCCCCAACCGTATGGTTACACAACGTGTCGCACGATGCCCAGTTGTTTACATACCTATTTATCCAATTCTCAAATATTGAAAAGTCGTTGGGCTCGTAATTTTTCCGAATAAAGTACGACCAATTGCACGCGATAAAAGATTCCTCAAGAGTACCCGATTGCCACAAAATATCGCAAAGCGCGAATATTTCCTCTTTTGATCTTTGTGCAATGTGCTTAAAGTGCTCCTTACTAATTCGGTTTACCGTTGGCACCCTAACTCCATAGGAGTTAATCTTCTCTTTAAAAAAGTTCTGGCTGGTGGCCCTAGTCTTTTCATCTACACTTTTTGTAAGGTCGATTCGAATTTTGGCTATTACATCTTCCATATTGAACTGTAGTATTGATTGTTAAACAACTTTTTGGAGGTGGTACTTTATTCAAAAACTTGGGTAGAATTAGTTCATATCAATTAGCTTAACATAATCAATAATCTCGTGAGGTAGCTTTGGTAGTGCAGCATTTGTCTGACTTAGCGTATCGTATCGTTTAATAAAATACGATGGCCCATTTTTAACGCATTCCACCACCTCCTCCACTCCATAATGCTGTTCAATATGAGCAATTAAAAACAGGCCGGTAATACATACATATTTATTCCAAAAGGGGCCAAAAGTACCTTCGTTTATAGCCTTTCCCCTAATCTCCAGTGGATGATTGGTGTCGAATATTATTGTTGCTTTGTCGCGGAGCATTTCAAAGGCTTTCGATTCGTTTGCTCTAATGTTTTCGCTTTGCTCGTATATCTTGGCAATTTCAGAACCATTGGCAATGTAGTGAGCCAACCCCTCATTTAGCATTAGGGAAATAACATCATCGGAAGGGTTGCTGTGGGCCTGCTGGTGCCAATGAACGTTAGTATAATCGGAGAAAATTGCATGGAATAGCTCATGCGCCATTACATTTTCCATTGCTCTCATTTGGGCTTCAACGGAATTCCCGTAGGTCATACTAACCAATGTTAGATTGAAAATAATGGCAGGCTTTTCGCTATCGGTAAGTGAATACGTTCCATTATCTACAGTGTAATCGATCGACATTGCATCGCCCCACTTCCAACCCAGCGCAGTAAAAAACACCTCATAGCTACGGGGAGGTATATAGCTGGTAGGGAAATATTTGACAACCCGATTATACACATTTTCGGAAAAGTCAGATTCTCTAATCGCAATTAAAAGCTCTGCAATCTCTTGCTGTCTGCGGTACGCCTCGTTCAGCAAATAAATACTCCCCGATGTGCTATCGTTAGGAATAAACTCCTCAAGCACTGTTTGAAATTCAGAAACATTCTGCTCTCGTTTCTCAATAATTTGCCTCATAAGCTGGGTACTGGGCTGATTGGCTAGGCTGGGGATACTGGTTTTACAAAAATCATTTTGCATCCAAAGCAATAACGAGTCTACAGCCTCGGTCTTGAAAATCAATTTATCTTGAGCCATTAGGTTCGTTGAAAGGAGAATCAGGAGGACGAATTTTACTGTTTTTATCATGTTGAATTTAGTCGATTAGCTGATTTCTACTTAAACTATGGTGCTGCTCTCTATTTGCCATTCCCAATAAAACTCATCACAACGCTATTGAACTCGTCGGCATTATCCATATTGGCGCAATGCCCAGCATTTTCGATGATTTTATATTTGCTTGTGGGCTCATTTTCGTGCCACTTTTTACTCATTCTTATGGCTAATTCAATGTCTTTATCACCGGTCAGGATCAATAGTGGATAGCTCCTAGTAACACTATCTCTCTGCTTTATTATGTTACCAAGCCCCGACATACACATAAATGATTTCCGGGTGTACAGGCTGGCCATCTCATAAAAACGTGCCTGCTCCGCGGGGTTGCTTACAGAAACTGACGATACATAGCGCCTAAAGGAATTCATTGAGAAAATGGCCTTGAAAATCCATTTGATATTCTCTGAGCGCTGCGCCTTGGCAATCTCGCTGTTATCGGCATTTATATCATATCCACCCAGAATGGTCATAGACTGCACCTTATGGGGATTGTGGAGCGCATAGTACTGCGCAACAAGCGTTCCCATTGATACGCCCACAAAGTGCGCTTTGCCATATCCCTCATTGCTTAGGATGGAATCGATATGATGAATGGTAAAATCAATCTTATCCTTCGCCTTGGGAACCTTGGATTGCCCGTGCCCAAGCATATCGATGGTTACAACCCGGAAGTGCTGCACAAAAAAATCGATCTGATTGTTGAAACAACGATGATCGGCAAAGGCTGGGTGCAGAAACACGATTAAATCCTTATCCTTGGCTCCCGTTGCGTAGTAAAAAATGGAATAGCCGTCCTGCTTTAGCTCCTTTTGTTCAATCACGGCTTTAACCGTATTGGAATTACTATTATCGTTCATATTCTGTATTTGGTTTTCAGATTGTCTGTTACTTATCAGCGTTGAGATGGAGAAAAATCCAAGGGCGCCTAATAAAACCGCAAGGCTAATTAGCTTTAACTCTTTATTTTTCATTCGGTATGGATTGCTATTCATGAGCTTATAGTTAGCGAGGGAGAGTGGATTATGGGGAAACCTTAGCCAAATCATATAACTCCACACTTTCCAAAATTTTACAGATTGATTAGGGATAATGGAAACAAATTTATTACTTTTATTCTCTATTCGTGGTATTATACATTTTAAGTTAGCGTTAGCCTCTTTTGACCAACACCGATATTCTTGTTTCCGCCAAAAAAACCCAGCAGTTATTCTATTGATATTAGGGCTATTGTTTTTGCCAATTGCTAAGAAAAATAAAACGATATAGGAGCTTGCCGAAAATCCTTTAATAAGAGTAGGTCTAATTTATTAAACCATTAAATATGAAAAAATTAGTATTGTTGCTAATTGCAGCAACCTTTGTAGTTAGTGCCACCGCACCTTTAGATTTGCAGAATAAAATAAAGAGATAATTTTGTGTTAATCAATAAACCCAAATAACAGGGGTGAACTATCACCGCACACTGGTTAAAGACCAATGTTTTGAGACAGTCCCCTGCTATTTTGATGAATAAGCATCAAATAGAATTCAAAGCTACCAGGCTTATTAAAGGTGTCAATGTTATTCATACATGGGTTTATCGAATAATTGATAAACAAAATTAATAAAAAGATGGAATACAAAGTATTTGTTGGCATTGACATTTCAAAAGGGACGATTGATGTGGCTTTACGTTCAAAGACACTAAAAGAACCTATACATGAACAATTTGAAAATAATGTAGCAGGTTTTAAAAGGATGTTGACATGGATAAAAAAACAAACAGGAGTAAGCGGAACAGAATTATTTTTCTGCATGGAGCATACGGGAGTATATGTATTGCCATTAGCATGTTTTCTGACAGAAAAGCTTCTGCCTTTTCGCCTTGAGAACCCATACCATCTAAAACACTCTATGGGGATACAACGGGGCAAAAACGACAAAGCAGATGCTAAAATGATAGCCCGCTACGCTTACATGCACCATGAAGAACTCATGCTAACAGCGTTTTCAGGTACTATCCTCATTAAGTTGCAAAATCTCTTGTCTCACAGGGAAAGGTTGGTAAAGTCACGAAAAATGTATACTGTTGCTCCAAAGGAGCTGAGTGAGTTCTCAGGTAAAGAGGTTAGCGCATTCATATCAGAAGAAAGCAAGGAAATAGTTGAGTTGCTTGACTCAAAAATAAAAAAGGCAGAGAGTGAAATCGAATCATTAATTGCCCAAGATGAGCCGTTAAAAAAAAACTTTGAATTGGCACGTTCAGTAAAAGGTGTTGGGTTAGTGATTGCCTCATATATGTTGGTTTACACTCAGAATTTCACAACCATATCAGAGGCAAGGTGCTTTGCTTCATATAGCGGCGTGGCTCCGTTCGGGGAACGTTCAGGAACTTCTATAAACAAATCGCCACACGTAAGCCATTTAGCCAATAAGCGTATGAAAAGTTTACTAAATAATGGGGCATGGGTAGCAGTAAAGTATGATAAGGAATTGAAAACATATTACAACCGAAAAATAGAGGAAGGAAAACATGAACTTGTTGTTATCAATGCTGTAAGAAATAAGCTTTTGGGTAGAATTTTTGCAACCGTTAAAAGAGGAACACCATATGTTGAATTATTACAACATTGCAAAAACTAAGCTATCGGACAATGTGAGTTTGAGGGAGTTCTTTGGCTTGTTTTTGAGGGTTCGACACCCGAAAAAACAAAGAAGATGCCGAAGCACCTTCTTCTAAGACCATCGGCATAAAGTTTCGCCATCGGTCGTTCTTTGGCAAGGCAAAATTAAAAAAAAGAGTAAAAAAACTTGTTTTGACCATAGAATTCAGAAAAGTGGCACGCTTACCGATAGTAGGGATGGAAAAACCTACAAAACAGTAACAATTGGCAACCAGGAATGGATGGCCGAGAACCTTGCCTACAAACCCAGCAGCGGAAAATACTGGGCTTACGACGACAACAAGAAAAATGTGGACACGTATGGTTATCTCTACGATTGGGAAACAGCTTGCAACGTATGCCCCACAGGCTGGCATCTTCCTAGCCATAAGGAGTGGACACAACTTACCGATTTTGTTGGCAGTAACCCTAGCGTTAAGCTTAAGGCCAAAGAAGGATGGAAAAGCAACGGAAACGGTACCGATGATTATGGTTTTTCTGCTCTACCTGGCGGATCTCGTAGGTACACAGGCGCATTCAGCAATATTGCAAAAGATGGTGCCTGGTGGAGTTCTACCGAAACGGGCTCAAGCGATGCTTGGAACCGAGTTATGATACCTTCTAACGGCAAAGTATTTAATATTGACGATAGTAAGCGTAACGGCTTCTCTGTTCGTTGTATTAAAGATTAATTCTTTGCTTAATCAGAGTAGAAGGGTTAGGGTTAAAACACATATTTTTGATTTTTACCTTAGTATTGTAAAATGGCATAAGCTGATGAAAAACCACTTTTACAATTACTAATTATGCCATATAACAAGCTATAGAAACCATCAGGGCTAAACCCAAGATCGTCTTCAAAGTCGTGACCCTGCCCTAAAGGACAGGGTTACCATTTTTGTTGCATTAATGATGCTAATCAGCAAAATAGCTACTCCATCGGGTTAATCCCTCACGCTTTTGAAGCGGATTAATACAATTTACCTACAAACTTCACATCCCTACAAACCCCAAAAAAAATCACAATGCTATATCTAATAACCCCGTCCTTCAGGGCGGGGACAAAGCGCATATTCAAACTTGGGCTTTAGCCCTGCCTACACACAGGCTCTACGAGAGTATGCATTAATTTTATAATGCAATATTTATCAGCATCTAAATCCCCATTTACTCAAAACCTTTACTCCTTAGTTAGCGTAAATTGTGCGCCCCTTTGTTTTAAAATCATTGAACTTTCGGCTGGGTTAAATTCCAATACTAACCCTGCTGGGATAAATTCAAATTTGTCCTTGCCAGAAGCTTCAAGCGGAAAGGATGGTTGCCCTGTTGCCTGAGCAATTAATGTATTGTTATCTTTGGTAATGGTGATTTTTAAAGGGAATTGTGGCGATGAGTAAACGCCTAAATACTGGTCGAGATCCTCTGCTGTTACCTCGTAAGCTTTGAATTGGGGAACATCGAAAGGCATACCGAAAACTGCACTAAGCACAGCAATTGAAATATCGTTGTTGGTATAGTTAGAGCCATTGGAGACCATGGCGTATGAAACGTTGCCGTCGGCAAAGTGGGTAAACACAGAGGAGAAACCATCAATCCCACCCGTATGGCCGAAACCTATCCTGCTGTGGAAAGGGAATTGGAATAGCCCAATACCAAAATTATCAACGATATTTTTCATCTGCGTAAGATATTCGTCCTTAATCAGCTTACCGCCAAACAAGGCATCACTAAACCTTACCAAATCGGTTGGAGTTGAGACAACGCCCCCCGCACCCATCGGTACGGAAATATCTGTCTCTGTAACCATATTCCAATTGCCCATAAATCGGTACGATTTACACTCGTTGTTCTCTGTATCGATTTTACCTCCCAGATACGTGTTTTTTAAGCCAAGCGGCTTTGTGATGTATTGGGTAAGCAGGTCGGCATAAGGTTTTTTAAAGCTTCTCTCAAGGATATAGGTGAGCAGCACATAGTTTGAGTTGCTGTACTCGGCCTTGCTCCCCGGTTCAAAATCGCTGCCCGCTTTGGATATAATATCAACCATTTCTTGCTCCGATTTTTTTTGGGTGTTCCAGGTAAAATACTCTGCATCGTTGGTGATATTATGTATCCCACTTCGGTGGTTAAGCAGCTGCTTAATGGTTATTTTATCGGCATTTTCGATACTCGGAAAATACTCATGGATTGTTTGGTCAAGGCTTACCAGCTCTTGGTCCATCGCCTTGAAAACTAGAACTGCTGTAAATGTTTTGGATATGGAGCCAATCCGGTACTTGGTATCGGGGTTCGCTTCGATATTGTTTTCAATATCGGCCAAGCCAATGGTTTTGGTGTAAATTACCTTGCCATCTTTAGCCACCGCAACGCTACCCATAAAGCGGTTGTTAGTCTCAAGCGCATCGAAATAGCTATCGAGTTTTGCTTTGTCAAGATCTTGAGCAAAAACCATATGGCCCAGAAGGCCAATGGCTAGTGTTAAAATTAAATTTCTTTTCATATTTTTTGATGTGATTAAAGGCTGCCTATTTTTCAAAATTATATGGGCGGCTGGTTGTGGGTGTTTTAAATTATTACAATTTCTTCGTCGGATAAATCCTATAGTTGGTAAACCAATTTGTGTTTTAATCCCTAGTTGTGCTTGTTAGGAGCCAGCAAACCTGCAAGAATGGGAAAACGGCGGTTCAACTGCCGCCGAACAGGGGAAGTCAATCGCACAGTAGCCGTGACTACAGGAGGATCAGTGAGGCTCATTTATTATTAGGGTTCGCGTTTTAGAATCACTGATATTATTGGCTCCATAAACCGTTAAGGTAACATCATAAATACCCCCACCAGAATAGGTGTAAGTTGGATTCTCCAAAGTTGATTTATGGCCGTTATCAAAATCCCAATAATAGCTTACTGCATTTTCCGATTTATTGGTAAAATGTACTTTGTAATAATCAATAACGTCAATTTCCATAGTGAAATCAGCAATGATTTGTGGCTCAATTTCATCTTTTCTATCACTGCATGAAATCATGGCACATCCCAATAATATTGCTAAAATTTGCCTCATATTAAAATTTTATACAGCCAATGGCTATCTGTCTACTAACCTCAAATTTATAAAGTTTTTAAAAATAAGCATTGATAATCATAATATTATTAACTCTTACATTTCATTATTGAGGATTATTAAACAGTCTGGCAGCTAGAGGTGTTACCTGTTTACAGCTTAAGGAGAGACCTCTGCTTTAAAAAAGCATTATGTTTATCCACGGCTGCCACACGAGCCGAGCGTATAGTGCGAGTTTGCCTGTCAGCAAGCTAGTTAAACCCATTTGACAAAGTTTCCTGCATTGAAAAATTGGTATCAGGTTTACCATTTTTTTTACTTATTCTGGGATACGTTCAAATTTAAATATTTCTTCTAGCGACTCATCCCAACTTGCTTTATCCGAAATGAAAATATGAGCATCCGGACGTTTGTCCAGCTTAGTATCCAAACATCCTGCTGGCACTACTAGGATTTTTCCTTCCATTTGTAAGTTGGGTAATGCAGAGCCACAATTTGCGCAAAATGCTTTTACGTGATTACTTCTCGGAGGTTGAAAAGTCTTAATCTCTGTTTCTTTTTTTATCCACTCAATATTCGCAGTTTTCGAGAATAAATTGGCAGCGTGAGCGGATCCAGTATCTTTCCTACAATACCTACAATGACATAGAAAAAAACTCTCAAAATTTCCTGTGATTTTAAACTTAATGCCTTTGCACAAACAAGATCCTTTGTACACCATATGATAAAACTCTTTTTTAAACAATTAGCTTAGCGTGAATATCGTTGCGTTATGTAAATATTGTGATTTGTTGCGTCGAGTTATTGAATTCAGAATGTCCTTGATTAAAATGAGTTACATCGATTGAGTGCATGTGATGTAAGGCGTTGCGAGGCAGTTTCCTGTCCAGCGATACGAAATTTGGAGAGGACTACAATGTTTGAATATCCACAGAAATCCTAATGGTATATACACTTTGTTGTACACGGTGCTTTTTGTCATTTTTATTAACATTGATATTTTATCATTTCCCTTTAAACTAATTCAATCAATTCAGTTAGTATGTTAAGTTCAAACATTAAATTCAACTGATTATTAAGATGATTTGATATGATTTAAGACTCATTTATCTGCCCATCCAAGCAAATCTTTCACTCCGTAATGCCTGCGATACAGTAACCAAACGATAATTAACCCAAATAGAAAAGTTGATGTCGCGGTTTCAATCATATGACTATACCTCACACTGGCAAGAGGTATTATGGGATTTGGAAGTATATGAACTAAGTGAGGAACCGCCAAAAGCATACCCACTAGCAATGCCGTTAACCAGGGCTTTACATTTGAACCACGAATTACTGGGATTGTTATTACAGCAAAAAGCAGCCCCCTCAAAAATTGCAATATAAATAAGTCGGGTGAATTTCTAATTGAAGTGTAAGTATGCTCCCAGAATGGCACTATATCGCCAGGACTACCATAAAATGTTCTAAGTTCGGGGTTCTGCCAAGCAATGAAGTAACCCGCAAACCAGTAAATTACTACATATAAAACAGCGATAATGCCAAATTTTAAAATCAATTGCCCCTTGGGCATTACCATATTGCTATTATCATTGTTGATTCTGATAGTTTTCCATTTTCCACATAATAACACAGCAAGGGGGATAAAAAGGAACGGTACCGACAGACCCATAATGAACAATCCAGGAAGCAACTCGGATGAAACCGTAATATCATTAAGAAAGTACCAAGTCTCCACCTGTGTAATAAATGTGAAAGAACCATAGTACGCAAGTGCTAACAGCAGTGCCAGCCGCCACCCTCTCCAACGC
This sequence comes from Bacteroidales bacterium UBA2295, assembly GCA_002345825.1. Taxonomy (GTDB): domain Bacteria; phylum Bacteroidota; class Bacteroidia; order Bacteroidales; family Tenuifilaceae; genus Perlabentimonas. The sequence continues at coordinate 8,162 of DDWD01000195.1, read as the reverse complement.
GAAGAAACAATTAAGCTTACTATTAAAATCGTATTAATAATACTTAAAAATATCATACCGACTCCTTCATCTACCAAGCCAGGTTCTGATGGAGTATCGGGGAAACTATTCGCTACAATCATTGAACCTAACATCCAAATTGGAATGTAAAGGATTGCTAAAAAAATAATCTTTATGACCCAAACCAAAATATTCTTTGTATTCATATCATTTTACTTTAAATGTAAATATTTCAAAAAGCCTTGTTTACTATGGCTGGGGGTGTGCCAAGTGGGGGAGAACGGCGCCAGCGGATTTATCAACCGCTAAGAATTCTGTTGCGAACTCAAATGCCCCGAATATTTAGAAATCCCCCAAAACTGCCAGCCCTGTCTGCCGGGCAGGCGATATGCATGCGGCAGGCTGGATGAGTACACCCTTGTTGTGCACTGGCGTTAAATCACATTCGTTTGTCTTTCCGTAAAAGTAAACCATTTTCATTTCGTAATAATCTTCTTTTTTAGTTTTTTATTATCAGGGTGGCAATTATCTTGTCTTTTCGTAGTGCGTTGGCTTCCCGAAGCAAGTTCGGGACAAGTTTTAAGGCCTTGGCAAACCGCTTGCGGTTCACGAGCACCACTTTTAAACAAATCAACAAGCGAGTAATTGAGTGCAATTAGGTAACGAACAAATGTTTTACTAACAAACACCACATTGTTTTGTATTGAAACATTCTCTATCTTTGTTGCGTTATTACGGAAAACCTACTACCACTATGAGCATTAAAATATCACAAAAAGAAATTGGTCAGAGAATTACAGAGTTACGTAAACTTAAAGGTCTTTCACAGGCCGATTTAGCCAAAAGGCTAAAGATTTCTCGACCTTCACTAGCGCAAATTGAGCTAGGCAACAGGGGCGTTGATGTTCTCGAACTTCAAAGACTTTCAATTGTTTTAGGCTTCTCTTTGGATGAATTTATGTCTAAAGACTTTGCTGCTTCCAATTCAACTGAGTTTAAAACTCAAGGCAAAAAGCAAACTACCGAGGAGCGTATTTCTGTACCTAAATTTCAGGTAAACAAATTCAAAAACGTACTTCTTTATATTCTCGAAAAATGCGCTGGCAAACCCAATGTTGGCGAAACTGTGCTTTATAAATTGCTATACTTCGCTGATTTTAATTACTACGAGTTATACGAAGAACACCTAACTGGAGCAAAATACCGAAAATTGCCCTATGGCCCTGTGCCCCAGAAGTTAGATACCATTATTAATCAGATGATTGACACTGGGCAAATACAGCGTTTTAAAACGGATTACTACGGTTTACAGCAAACACGCTATTTACCACTAACCAAAGCCAACTTAACCGAACTTAAAGCAAGTGAGAAAGAGGTTATTGACAGGGTTATTGATCAGATGAGCGACTGGAGCGCAGCAGCCATTAGCAATTACTCGCACAAGGATTTACCGTGGGAGGTTACCGATGAGGGCAAGTACATTAGCTACGAGCTGGCATTTTACCGCGAGGCGCCCTTCTCGGTGCGCAACTACGAAAATGAGGAGGAGGAACTATGACGTTTGACGAATTGCCTGAATTTAACAAGGATTTAAAAACGTTGCTTAAACGCTTCCGAACCCTAAACGACGACTTGGGTGAGGTGAAAACCATTCTTCGCAAGAAACCTAACGAACGCCCTCCATTTAGCTTTAGAATTGACAATCTAGGCATTGAAACGTGTGTTGTTAAGGTAAAAAAGATTGCCTGTAAAGCCCTTAAAGGGCGTGGGGTAAACTCAGGTTTAAGATTGGTTTACGCTCACTTTCCAGCCGACCAACGAATAGTTTTTATTGAGTTGTACCATAAGAACGATAAGGAGAACGAGGATAGGCAACGAATATTAAACAACTTTAAATAGCGAAAAATAGCAAAAGGGAAAAACCAATATGTTGTTCCAATCAATGAGAATACAGACTCAGCCTGTTAAAATAATCGAGCCGAGGTTGTACCTCGGCTCAACTGGGGGAGATGCGGTTCCGAAGTTCCAAAATCAACCAACCAGCCAGCCAGCCGTGCCGGCAGGCTGGTTGAGTAAACCCCTTGTTACCGCCAGTATTTTATTTGCTAATTGCTTTTAGTATTCTTTCCTCTTTTATCAAAACGTCTTTCAGAAGTAATTGATAAGGAAACTGCTTGTGTTTTGAATTTCTAAAGCCTTCTAAGATATTTACTAGGGAACTCGCTGTAATTAGAGAGAGGTTGATCTCAAATTCCAAGTCACAGTCATTGATAAAGTCATCGCTAAAATCAGGTGCAACCAGTAATGATTTCACCACGGTATAGCCATTCCCTTTTGCTAGCTCTACATACGATTTTATTTGTCGTGAAACAGAGCTAAACTTGTTGTAACCGCTTTCTTTAACCGTTTTACACTCAATGATAATTACTTCATTATTCCCTAGATTCAAAAGGATGTCAATTTTGTCTTTCGCTGTATTCAACTTCTTCTTCAGCTTCTCGTCCACGTTAAAGCCTAGCTTTTCAAATATTGATTTTGTGATTTCTTCAAATTTCAAACCCAGCTCGCTTTCTTTGATGATAATGCCATTGTCCCTTAGGGCTGCCAGATTTCTAAAACCTATGTTCTCGAAATTTTCAATCATTAGGTTTTCCGCATCCTTATAAGCGTCAAGAATATTCTGAACAATGTCGCCTCTTGATTTTAGCTTCTTTTCAGCAGTAAATGTTTTCAAGACTTCCGCTGGAAGAATATCAAGTATATCTCTAGGCTTAATGTTAAAATCTAAAAGATTGTTGCTGTTTAATACCGTTTCTTCTGGCATTTCAAATTCTTTTAGCACTGTTGGGTAAAAGGTTGGTAGAACTTCATTGAGGTCAAACAGCAATTTTTCATAACCTTCAACGGAGATGCCTACCTTCTCATCCCTTTCCAATTCATCAAAGTATGTGATGATGTTATCAATTTTTTCTTCAATCGTTAAGCCCCTTAGCGGAGTGTCAATTCTTAATCCATTCTCCCATAAATCATTTATCGCTTTTTTCTTTTCGCTGAGGGATGTTCCCTCTTTATGCATAGCATTCTTCAAGAGGCTAGAGAACGAAATCCCCTCTTTGATAATTCTTTTAATTTTGCCTTCGTAGTCAATTTCTTTTGTATCAATGTTATGCTTCCTGCAAATTAGGTTTATCAGCGGTTCTTTAAAAGTTTTCAAAACCCTACGGTAGTATTTGTCAGCAACCTCTTTCTCCCTAATTTTTCTCAAAACCTTAACCACCTCGTCAGCAACATATACAAGATTACTCTTTTTTGAATAAAAGATAACGCCAATGTTTTTCAAGGAAGTTATAACGCTTTCAATATCCATTTTAGCAGGAGGAATGATTAAATAGTTAATAAGCTTTATTTCCTCCTGCGAGAGTTCAAGTTTTTTGGCTAGGGTTATTAAAATGGATAATTCATCATCTGTAATTTTCGAGTCCCTATTACAATTCAAATCGTTGGTGTACGCTGTTTGTACGCACGCTTTGTATATGTCATAATCACGCCTTCGGTTTTCCTCAATGTCCGACTTTTCTGATTCCAGCTGCGTTTTTAGCTGCTGGGTTCTTTTCTTTATGGTTTCAAGCTCTTTTTCATACAGCTTGGCGAGCCAATTCTGTTTTAGGATGCAGTTTCCGTCCTTAATGATGATGTCAATTAGAATATCGAGCTGCGAGGTGGTGTTAACAAATTCTGCCCTTACGGTTTCAGCAAACTCTGCTTTAGTTAGTTCGAAAACATTTACGATGTTAATGCTATCAGCATTTTTTAATTCCGTGCTGCTATCAGAAAGCACCTTGTCGATTTCCTTGCTATTTTTTGGATTGCTTGATTTGATTGTGTCAACAATCTTAATGAATGAATTTTTTTCTAACGAGTTAACGTTGTCAAGAATCTTTTCTAGTTTCATCGCTATTCAGTTTTTTAAGTATTTCTGTGATTTTTATATCGAGCTTGTCAACTTTGTTTTCCAATTCATCATTATTGTCGCTAACCATCGAGTCAACGAAAATCGAATTCACTAGCGAAAGGCCAAAAATCCCGCCCGTTAAGACCACGAAGATGAAATAAAGGTAGGTAAAAAATGAACCAAACTTGCTGTAACTCGCTGTAATCTGTTCAGGTATTTCAAACCATCCTTCCACGGTAAATATTTTAAAAGTTGAATACAACGAAATTAATGGGTTGCTAAAATAATCTGAACCTGTGTTTTGAAATAAATTGTAGGATAGAATCCTAATGATAAATATGTAGATAAAGAAACCAAGAAATACGAAAACAGAAGTTTTCAGAGCTCTTTGTACTCCTTTCAATAAATTACCAATGTCGGGGATGAACTTAAAAAACCTGAAGGCTTTAAATACTCTCAAAACCCTAAACACAAGCAGGAAACTAAAATCAATTACGTTTAACTGGAGAATAAATGCTATAAGCGCAGGAATAGAAAGAATTATTAGAATGAAATCCAGCTTATTCCAACTAGATGCAAAATAGCATCTAATTCCTAGCTCTTTGAACTTAACAACTAGTTCAATGATAAATAATGTTGTAATTACATTATCGGCTATTGTTAGTAAAAATCTATGGTTTTCATTCGGAAAATAGCCGCCCAAAAAGAGAATAGCTGAATTCAGAAAAATCAGCCACAATATAAAAACATCGTTTAGGAATAGTCTTTTAATCATTGATATTCAGTTAGGTGCGATTTTTTATAATATTAGCGCCAACGGTCCTTGTTTACAAGCCTGTACGGGTTTCCCCCGCCTTACTTGTCAGTCCACCGTTATTAATTTTAATAAGATAATATTTAGTTAGCAAACCACCAACCCCCGTATGGCTTGTGAAACAATGTTAGCAATAGTTATTATATCAGTATTAATAATCTTAGAATTATTATTCAACTATCCTTTCATCTCCATGTGAACCATGATAATGAACTATCTTCCATCCAACTTTTTCTTTTCTGCATGCAAGAGTAAAAGCTCCATCAACCCTTTTATGTATGCCATCTTTTCGTGAAATACTATCCCAAATGTATATTATTGTCACTACACCTGAATTTGGTGAAAGTACAACCGTTCTGATATCTTTAATCTCGTGTTTATAAGATTTAAAGAAATAATCATCGTCTGCCATATAATTTGGAACACCATCTTTCCATTCTTTAAATGTAGTAGTTATAAGTCCATCAATTACTAAATGGAAATCTTCACTCTGTGTAAATAGCATTAACGCTTTATCTGGGTTAAATGGTGGTTCCCAGCTACTCAAAAAATCAATCGCTAAAGTTTTTAATGTATTCGAAATATGTTCTTGCTTTTCAATACTTAGACTCTCATCTGTTGATTGACAACTGCTTAAACAAATTAAGATTGCAATAATCAAGTTAAATAATATTCTCATAGCCTTTAATTTTAATATTTATTATGAAGAAATTTTAATCAATAATTGTTGCCAACGGCTGGGGGTGTGGCAAGTGTGGGAGAGCGTGTTACGTTTTCGTCCCCCGACGAAAACGCCCGAGCGGGCGAAACCGCTCCGAAGTTCCAATGTCAACCCACATTGGCTACACCCCTTGTTGTGGGTAGTGCTTTTTTATTTCGTCAATAAATCTTTGTTTTTGTCTTCCAATATTCTTTCCAGTCAAGTAGAAATTTCCACTTCCAATAAGCCAAAATACTTTGTCAACTGCATATGCTGTTACTTCGTTTTCTTTAGCAATTCTGTCAATTGCTTTTAGAGTTGCATAGTCTTGTTTAATAACTGATTTTTCATAAGGGTCAATTATTTTCAAAGCTTTAAAGATGTCTTTAAGATGAACGTCAGGTTTACCATATTCAACAAAACCAAGTTCTTTCAGGAAGTCGCAAGCTAAAGGAAATCCAATTCCTGATATTTCAATACTAATCATTAAAGGAAGTGCTGGCTTTGCTTTTGTGTCATTGGCAAAAAAGTCTGCCCATTTATAAAACTTTTCTGCTGTTTCAAATGATTTTAAAAAATGTGCTGAGTCAATCACCGATTGGCAAAATTGCGGCCATAAACTTCTTGTTGTCGTTCTTATTTGTCCGTTTGGTTTTAATCGTATCTTAATTTCGGATAATAGTTTTATTGCTTCATTTGTGTTAAATTCCTGTGCCACTTTATGAGGATTGAAGTCAGATAATACTTTTCCTAAATTTTCAATACCGCCAATTGAGTTTCCAATTACTTTAGAACTCATTTGCTTATTTTGAGCTGATTCGCACAGTTTTTTATAGATTATTTTTAAGTCTTTTGGTTTTTCATATTCTGCACGTAAATGCAACTCTAATTCTTCTTTCGATAAATTGTCGAAAGAATGTAAAAAGTTATATGCATATTTATATAATTCCTTGTCTGTCATAACTTAAACATTTCCCTGCTTTTTAATGCTGTGATTTTATTCCTTTAATTCCTTAATATACAAAAAAGGACTGTAATCAATTGGATTGATTTCTGTACTAAAATACTTAACTTTATCCTCCTTAACAATTACTCCATTCTTTGACCATCTCAAATTCCAATTATAATTGCAAGGCTGAATTATTGGTAAAATTAATTTGTTATCTACCATTTCAATATTCCAAACCCATTTTGGATGAATATCTCTAATTTGATGGGGCTCTAAGTTCCATAATTCTACTACATTTTCAGTAGTACTATTAAACGAAATAGATTGTACTTCAATCAAAGGTTTATAATAAATTAAATCAGATTCAGTGTAGCCCCTGTCTGGATATTTAATAAACCCCATTTTCTTCCAAAATTTTTCAGATTCTGGTGGAGAACAAACTATATTAATTACTAAGAAACCTTGTTGTTTTATATAATCCGAAAATTTATTAAAAAATTCATTGCCAATGCCTTTAAATCTTATTTCTGGTTTTATTTCCATAATATCAATATCTACATCTATCTCACCTTTACTCCAAACAATAAAACCAACTGGGTCATTATTAATTCCTAATGTGATTAATTGTTTGTTCCTGAAAGCCTTTTCAATTATATTCCAGTTACAGTAAAATCCAGCATTTAGTTTATCAGATTCTTCGATTAACCATTTCTCAATTTTTTCCAAATCATTACTTGTTGGAAGTGTATTTAATTTAATGTCGCTTATCATTTCGTCTTGTCTTGTCTTAGCATTACCCACAACGGCCAAGGGTGTGGCTAGTGGGGAGTACGGGCTGCGTCTTTATCCCCCGATAAAGGCGCTTGCGCGAGCCGAGCAGCCCCGAAGTTGCATTATCGACCCCAATTAGCTGCACCCTTTGTTGTGCACAGTGGTTTTTTAATCTGGTCGATAATTTCAGAGCGCAATTTTATTTTAGTCCACCGCTACACTTAAATCTTGGCACTGCAATTTAGCAAATCTTTTCATAGGGCGGGGGATGAGCGTGAGCCCCCTAATATTTTTTCGGTTTAGTCTGCAATCTTACCGCTACAATCTAGGGCTGATTTAAATTTTCAATCCACCGATTCTTGCGGGTTAATCTGCCGTTTTGAGAATTATAAAAATTCAAAAATCATTTATTAAATTAAACCGATTTACCTTAATCCACTTTTTAAAATTCAAATCGAAACGCTAAATTTCCTAAAATCAAATTTTCTAATCGTTCAGTTTAAAAATGCAGTCGGCATTTTTTTCTAACCCGCCTATTTGAATTTCAATTTTCCGAAAAATTTAAATTCAGCCCGTTTTGGTCAATCGTCGGAATTCGAACCGAAAAAATATTTTAAGACGGCGGATGACAGTCTAAGCATTTCAATCAAGTCGTGCAATGGATTATTAATCAGGCAAACATTTTCATAAATGATTTAAAAGACTGTCATACAACGGCTTAATCTTTTAGCTCTGAATTTCGACCATTGTGCACAACGTATTTGGGTGTGTTTTGGGCGGGCGATTGAAACAAGTTCCATATCCCACGCTACCCCGAAACGGGGGTACGAAAAAGTTTCACTTTCCGCCAAACCGCCCGACTAAAATACACCCTTTGTTAGCCGCCGTAGTTTTTGGTTCTGTCAAGCATTTCGGGGCAAATCTTTTCTACCGCTACACCCAAGATTCTAAGCAGCATTTATCAGCAATCTTTTCA
>DDWD01000206.1 GCA_002345825.1 Bacteroidales bacterium UBA2295 | reverse complement strand
TCGTCCAAAATAAGCTGGTTGTCGGTTTCGAACATCTCGGCACCAAGGATTAAGGTATGCCCTTTTGTGTCAAATAGTTTTTTGGTCAGCTCCAGCTGCAACCAGTGGGCTATGGGGTTATCATGCAGCTCACCAAAAAGAATAACCTGATTTTTGCTCACCTGGTTGGCCATAGCGCCAAAATCTGTCAGCTCTCCTTGCCCTGTAAATATGCGGTATGCATCAAGCGTTTGCGCTTTTGAAAATGAGAAAATTGAACAAACGATCAATAAAATAGTTAACTTTTTCATATTTTTATCGCGTTATAGTGATATGTAAATCTAGCAATATTGATTTAATGTACGACGGATTATAAGTATTAATTAAACTCATTTTGTATGAAAGTAACCTGCCTTTTCGATCTTTTAGAGCAAGGTATGGACATCTATGGGAATAACCCCGTACTGAGCTGTAAGCAAAACGGGAAATGGATTGGCTACACCATTTCGGAATATATTGATTTTGCAAACAGTATGAGCTTCGGCTTTTTGGCCATGGGGTTATCCAAGGGCGATAAAGTTGCCACCATATCGAACAACAGACCCGAGTGGAATTTTGTTGACATGGGGTTAAGCCAGGCAGGTATGGTGCATGTGCCCATTTACCCAACCATTAGCAACGAGGAGTATGCCCATATATTGGCTCATTCCGAATCGAAGATTGTTTTTGTGTCCGACAAACAGCTCTATAACAGCATAAAACCCATTGCAGAAAAGATTCCTGCTATTATTGGTGTATATATTTTCAATGATGTTGAGGGTATTCCAAATTGGATGGAAGTGGTTTCCAAAGGTAAAGAAAACGCTGAGGGTATGGCCAGTAAGCTAAGCGAAATAAAACCTACCGTGCAGCCCGATGATTTAGTATCGATAATTTATACCTCAGGTACTACTGGCCTTTCGAAAGGTGTTATGCTATCGCATAGAAATTTTCTAAGCAATGTGGAGGCAAGCTCGCAGCTATTTCCTTTGGGGCCGGGGGATGTTTCTTTAAGTTTTCTTCCCTTAAGCCATGTTTATGAGCGTATGGTAAGCTATTACTATCAATTTAAGGGGATTTCCATTTACTACGCCGAGAATATGGGAACCATTGCCGATAATCTTAGGGAGTTAAGTCCAACCGTTTTTGTGGCAGTGCCCAGAGTGATTGAGAAAACTTACGATAAGATTATTGCCAAGGGCAAGGACTTGACAGGTATCAAGAAGCAGCTGTTTTTCTGGGCTGTAAATCTTGGGTATCGATACAAAGAGCAGGGCAATGGGTTTTTCTATAACCTCCAGCTTAAGGTGGCTCGTAAGCTCATTTTTAGCAAGTGGAAAGCTGCTCTGGGAGGCAAGGTTAAATTCATTATTAGCGGGGGTGCAGCCCTACAGCCTCGCTTGGCCCGCGTTTTTTTTGCCGCAGGCATACCAATCTACGAGGGGTACGGGCTCACCGAAACCTCTCCGGTTATTGCCGCTAACCAACCAATTGACCCCGACTGCATAATGTTTGGATCGGTTGGCCCAGTTATCAAAAATATTGAGGTTAAAATTGACGACGATGGCGAGATTCTGATGAAGGGGCCAAGCCAAATGTTAGGTTACTACAAGTCGCCCGAACAAACAGCTGAGGCTATCGATGCCGAGGGCTGGTTTCATACAGGGGATATTGGTAAATTTGAAAAGGGGAAATTCCTGGTTATTACCGACAGAAAAAAGGAGATGTTCAAACTTTCAAACGGTAAATATATTGCACCTCAGGTAATTGAGAACAGAATCAAAGAGTCATTCTTTGTGGAGCAAGCCATGGTGGTGGGTGAGAACGAGAAGTTTGTGAGCGCCATCATATCGCCCAATTTCAGCTTCTTGCACGACTGGTGTTCGCGCTATAAAATCCATTTCGATAATAATATGGAGGTGGTTAGGATTCCCGAAGTGATTGCCCGATTCCAGAAAGAGATAAATGCATTGAACAAGCAGCTGGGGAGTCATGAACAGATTAAGCGTTTTCGTTTAGTTGCCGACCAGTGGACTCCACAAAGTGGTGAGCTATCGCCAACACTTAAACTTCGCCGTAGGGTTATTTACGATAGGTATGAGCCAATACTCGAGGAAATATATGGTCATGCAAAGAATTTGGATACAAAATAAAAGGTAAGAAAGCATTAGGTAACCTGGTTTTGTGAAAAAAAAAGAGGGGTTCGAACGAACCCCCTTTTTTAAATTTTTAAACTCATAATTTACTTCTTGGTTATGGTTCCCATAAGCCTTAGCACAACGCTTGAACTTTTTGGGTCGTTAGTAATAACCGTAATGGTTTTGCTTTGTCTGCCCGAAAAGCCTCTGGTGCGGAACGATGCCGATAGTGAACTTTTCTCGCCCGGCTTAATAACGGTTACCTTTGGGGCTACAGTGGTGCAACCACAGCTGGCTTTTATTTTTCTGATAATCAGATCGCTTTTGCCTGTATTGGTGAATTCAAATTCGTGTTCAATTACATCCCCCTCGTCTACATTACCAAAATCCTTGGTAAGCTCTTCGAATTCAATTTTTGGTGCCTTTTCTAAATCCTCCTTAGTTAGGTTGGAGAAATCTTCCTCAATCCTTGCACTAATATTTATAATGTTACCCTGAATTCTTTGGTTGTTTACCATTACCGATACACGATTTACCATATAGCCCCAATCGTTAATGCCTTTTGCATCAAAGGTTACAACAACATCGCCTTCCTTACCCGGTTCAAGCGTGGCTGGGTTAGGAGTGATGGTGATATGTTCCGGAACCCTGTCGAATGAAATGGTAAGTTTTTCGTTGCCAAAGTTGTACATTTTAAGGGTGTCTTTTTTCTGCTGATTTACATAAACAATGCCCATTGATGCATGCGAGTTGGTTAGGCCCAGATCGCCAATTCGGCGTCTAAATATCTCCTCTTTTGTTTTTGGCCTAGGAAGCACCTGTCCCCTGATCGACAATACTATTCCTGAACCTGGTGCATTGGTAAAAACAGTTATACGTTGATTTATTGCTCCGGGTCGTCCCCTCGGATTGTATGTAACGGAAACAAAACCCTCAGAATTGGGTAGAATAGGCTCTTTAGTCCAGTTCGATGCCGTGCAACCGCATGATGTTGCCACTCTTGTAATGATTAGTGGAGCCTCGCCCGTGTTTTTTACTTTGAAGTCGGCAGTCACTGCTCCCTTGGTTTCGAGTATCTCTCCAAAGTTGTGGACGGCTTTGTCGAATTGAGGGACAGGAGTTTTGTCCTGAGCTACTAGTGTTATGGAGCAAAATGCAACCAAAAAGGTAAATATTATGCTTTTCATATGCTTGTTGATTTATAATTGATTTGATATGCTTTGATTATAAAGAAATTCAAAATTAAAAAGATTTATTGCTTTTCTCCATTCAAAATCGAATTTATATTTAAGCAAACATCATTCCAAGCTAAAACCAACCTATCAAAATAGCGTTAAGATTTTAGTTTCATCCACTGCCACCATCAGGTTTGGCCCGTTAATTCGTGGTGAGGTTGCTAATATTTTCAGTACATTTGTAATTAAAATATTTTATCTATGAGTTTGTCGGAGCTTATTATATTGCTAGTCATTGGTTTGTTAGCAGGTTTTACCGGTGGATCATTAGGCCTTGGTGGTGGAATTATAATAGTCCCAGCTTTGGTATTTATTATGGGATTTACCCAGCATCAGGCTCAGGGTACGAGTTTGGCGGTAATCGTTTTTCCTGTAGCTTTTCTGGGCGCATTTAATTATTATCGTTCGGGTTATGTCAACATAAAATATGTTCTTGTGCTGGCCGTTGCATTTCTTGTGGGGAGTTATTTGGGCTCGCTAATGTCCATAAATATGCCCGAAAAGATATTGAAAAAGGTTTTTGGCTTTGCCCTACTTGCCCTATCGCTTAAAATGATATTTAATAAGTAGCTAAATTATGCTCAGTACAATACGCAGCCTTTCAAAGGAGCAGTTTAATCAGATAGTTGATTTGCGCAGGTATTTGCATCAGCACCCCGAACTTTCATTTAAAGAGGCAAATACGGCTATGCGAATTGCTCAAGAGCTCGACAACATAGGTATTCCATACTTCTCTGGGATTGGCAAAACCGGAATAGTTGCCATAATCAACGGCAATTTAAAAGGCCCCACCATTGGCATTAGGGCCGAACTCGATGCCTTGCCAATACATGAGCAAACGGGGTTAGAGTTCTCTAGCATAAATTCTGATGCAATGCATGCCTGTGGCCATGATGTGCATATGGCAAACCTAATTGGTGCTGCAAAAATTTTGTGGAAGATGCGGAATGATATCAAAGGAAAAATTCTGCTGATTTTCCAACCTGGTGAGGAGTTGCTACCTGGAGGAGCGCTGAGCATAATTAATTCCGACGTGTTTCAACAGAACACACCAGACCTAATGCTCGGTGCGCACATTTTGCCTGAATTGCAAGCCGGAAAGGTGGGTTTTCACCCTGGACCCTATATGGCATCGGGCGATGAGATTTATCTTACCGTAAAGGGCAAGGGCGGTCATGCTGCAATGCCCCACACGCTTGTCGATCCTATTGTAATTGCATCGCACATAGTATTGGCCATGCAGCAGGTGGTTAGCCGTAATGCCCCCATTGAAGTGCCAACTGTGCTGTCGTTTGGACGAATTGTTGGCAATGGGGCAACCAATGTAATACCCGATAAAGTTGATATTGAAGGAACTTTTAGAACAATGAACGAGGAGTGGAGAGCTAAAGCCCACAAAATTATCTCGGAAAAAGCCAAGGGCATTGCTCAGTCAATGGGGGGCGATTGCGAGGTTGAAATCCGCAAGGGTTATCCTGCTCTATGCAATAATCCTGAATTTACTGCATTGGCAAAAGATTATGCTAAGGAGTATTTGGGCAACAAAGAGGTGGCGAATTTGCCTATTCGTACCACCGCTGACGATTTTGCATACTACGCTCAGAGCATCCCGTCGGTTTACTTTAGGGTCGGAAGTGGGTTTGTGAACGGTGGAAATGCAGGACTTCATAGCGCAAATATGATCGTTAATGAGCATGTTATTGAGCACACTGGTGGTTTGCTTGCTTGGTTGGTAGCCAGTTTTATTGGCAAATTACAGTAGTTGAGTCTATTGTAAAGTTGGGCTTATCTGAATTTATACTGGATATAAATATCATAAAAAGGGCTTTTTTCTTTTCGATTTAAATAATTGCTAGTATTTTTGTAGTGCATTCATGCTAAAGTTTAACTAAAAAACCAAAACAATGGCTTACGTAATTTCCGATGATTGCACCGCTTGCGGTAGCTGCATTGACGAGTGCCCAGTGGAGGCAATATCCGAGGGTGATATCTATAAGATTGACCCAGATGTATGTACCGATTGTGGTGCTTGCGCCGATGTTTGTCCCGTTGAGGCTATTCATCCTGCATAGTTAGCAGAAGGTACAAATAACAAAAACCCATTGCCATTGGCGATGGGTTTTTTCGTTTATCTCAGTAGTGGACTGAAAACAGAAGACCCTTCAATTCAATTGAAGGGTCTTCTGCTTTTTAGGGATTTAATCGCCCTATTTGTAAACCTAATTTTTTTTTAAATACTCCTAGCCTAAATGGTTGACCTGTAATTTTTAATAATTTTTTGTATAGTTCTATTAGCTCTGTTTATTATACTCCTAATCTTATGCCAAAGTTTCTAAAAAGTTGATTATTAGTTTCAACTTTGACGAGTAACTGCTAATGAGTTATAAAAGATGTTTATTTTAGGTTAAAAGTATGTTCGATTACGAACAGCTTGTGTACGGTGGTGAAATTATCCTGTTAGTGTAATAGGGTAATGCTTGGTTTCTAAGTAATCGGTTGCAGTTGTTTTACTATCATCTTTATTCGTACTGCTAATCCCCAGCCTATTGCAGCATCGAGGTTTGTATACAAACGATCAAGCAATCGCATTGTAGGAGGAGTGTTTAGGAGTTACACTCATCGGCATCCAACTTACGGAAAATGCGGAGTAGTTCTTTTGCCGAAGTTTTATCGACGGGGGTGGTTTCAATTCCTTTTTTATCAATAAGTTTTCTTGCTGCTTTGGCTGCTGGTTCTTTGGTGTAAAATGATTCGTGGGCAAAGTTAAGGTACTTTAGGAGTCTGAAAGCATCAAACCAAAGAAAGAACCGTTTGGTGAAATTTGCAGATGTTGAGGTATTGCTATTGATTTCGTTTATTGCCTCTGCAAAACGATGCTGTTTAAGGAATATCTTGAGTGGCTCAGGTTGTTTAAGCATAAAATTGATAGCCTCCGTTTCCGTGGATTTGAAAAGCGATGCTGGGGCGTTGTGGATAAAATCTTTCAAGTCGAGAAACGACTGGAAGTTATACGTTTGGTATGATGAGCTGCCGGTTTCAATGTATTTGGTCATAGCCCTACCAGTTCCAAATGGCACACGGTACGAGGTTCGGGGCGAGGGGTAAACCACCGCGGTATTCAAATTGCGAAAGTTTCCGTGGGGTATAATTTTTTGAAGGAAGTAAAAATCCTCGCCGGCTTTGTTCTTGTTCATTCCTCCATAGCGCATATAGGCATCGGCGCTGCATGCCATGCTTGAGCCAACTGTTTGCTCTGAGAATGGATGATTGATATACTTTCCTGCTTGAACGTAATAGCGGAGATGCAGCTCGTACTCGGCAATTCCTTGGTATATTTCATCGGGAAATTTGTTTCCATCAATGGGATGCTCATATCGAATTGAGCATGCTGTGGTTGCAGGGTATTTAATCCAAAGATTTTCTAACGCTGTAAGGTAGTTTGGTGAGCAGGTTGCATCGGCATCAAAGCATGCAACAATTTTGGCCTCACATTCCGATTGTAAAAGGCGCCATACCGCTTCATCCATTCCTGTTTTTCTTGCCAAGCCAACCCCTGCGTGTTTTTTTGGTAGGTTGAATGCTTCAATTGGATAAAACCTAAAAGTCGAAGAGTTGCATAATTCATTGGTATGGCGAACAATCTCAACACAGCGTTGAGCATTTTCGATTACTTCAAGGGGTGCCCCTTCAGGGTAGTTAACCACAACTAGAACTTCCACATCGCAACTTGGGGCATCACACTTGGCAAGTGTTTGGAGCGATTGGTTAAGGTGGGGCTCGTTGTACGATGGCAACACAACTACTATCCCCAGGTTTTTACTAGGATTGGTATGGAGATGGGGGGTAAAGTTTTTGTGCCGTGTAAAGTAGGGATGCTGCATCTTGGGTTGTTATCTCGTATTCCAGTAAAAAAATAAGCCCCACCCATTGTTGGGTTGGGGCTTATTGAAAAACTAGCATTCACTAGTTATTTTGATGTTTTGTTTTTGTTGTACTCCTCATTTAACCCAACCAGCACCTCTTGGGTGATTTCAATTGCTGGGTTGCCGTAAAGAACTGGGCCGCCAAACGTTCCGCTTAGTATTACTTGGTAGCCTTTTTCTTTGTTGTATTTTTTTAGGTAATCGGTAATGCTATGCTGGATTCTACGAAGCATAACTTGTTCCTCTTCGGAAAACTGCATGCGTAGTTCGTCCCTGTATTGGTATAGCTCTTGCTCTTTAGCTGCTAAATCTTGCTGCATTTGTTGGGCTGTTGAGCGAGTTACCAAACCTTTTTGTACCTTATCTTGAAAATCCATCATCTGCTTTTCGAAAGCGCGGGTACGGGTTGTCATATCGGTTTCCATCTTACGCCCCTTGGTCTCAAGTTCGGCTTGGATATCGAAGTACATATCGTATCGGTTCAGCAATGAGTCCATGTTCACCCAGGCTATTGCGTTTTCTCCCACAAATTGTTCCGAAGCAGCTTGGTCTTCGCTTTGAGTGGTAGCGGTTTTGGGAGTTCCTGTAAAATAAAGAACGTAAAGCGCAATAACGGCAATGGCCAAAACAATGTTTACTACTAGCGATGTTTTTTTCATTTCTCAATTTTGGTTGAACCGGACGTGAAATATTTGGACCGGCTTGTTAAACAATGATTATTTAGTATCGAAACGTTTGCAAATATATCGATTATGCTTTATAAAAAAAGGGATGTTAAAAAAATTACTCAAAAAGTCCTTCGTCGCGAACAAGAAGTAAGATGGCATGGAATGGAACCACGATATACTTCTCGTTACTGAACTCAATTTCGGTCCCGTTATCTTGTAAATATACTGCCAAGTCGCCAATGTTGGCTTGTAGGGGGAAATATCTAGAGTTGTCACGACCCTTTTGCCAAGGTTCATCGTAGTCGGTTGGAGCAGGAATTGGATAACCTGGTCCAACTTTTACAACGTACCCACATTGTACTTTTTGTTTTTCTTGTACCCCAGGGGGCAGTAGCAAGCCGGCCTTTGTCCTTTCCTCGGGATTTTTTGGCTTAATTAAAACCCTGTCGCCTACTACAATTAGCTTGTCTAAGTTTTTCGATTCGAGTGATAATGCCATAACGTTATATAAAAAACGGTTTGCTTTGCAAAGATAAGGAATTGTAGAAACGATTGCTGTTGTGTTTTTATCAATAATAATTTTTATAGCGTGTAATATGCATTAAATGAGATATTTGTGGCTGCGCTCAGTTCCATTCCCTTCGTTCTTTTATCAAAGTTTAACAAATCGGGGGTGATGCTACATAGTTTCAAATACGAATTTTGCTTTTTGATGATACTCTTCTCCTGGCTTTAAAAGTGTTGATGGGAACGTGGGTTGGTTAGGAGTATCGGGAAAATGTTGCATCTCGAGGCATACCGCCCAGTTTTTGTTGTAAACTGTTCTGTTATGTCCAGCATAGTTCCCGTCGAGAGAGTTGCCAGTGTATACCTGAATCCCGGGATGAGTGCAGTAAAGGGATAGCTTTCTGCCACTTTCGTGGTGAAGTAGCTTGGCTGCAGCTTTACTTATGTCATAATCGTGGTTAAGGACAAAGCAGTGATCGATTCCCCCATCAATACCCATAATGCTAGGGCCAAGAAGGCGAGATTGGCTGAAGTCGAAAAGCGAAGATTTGCTCGGGGCTAGTCTTCCTGTAGGAATTTGGGTTTCATCAACCTCAACATATTTGCTGGAATTAAGATATAATTCATGGGCGAAAATATCCTCCTTAAATCCGCTAAGGTTAAAATAGCTATGGCTGGTTAGGTTTACATGCGTTGGTGCATCGGTAGTTGCATAAAAATCTATTTGGAGGGTGTTGTTGCTTTGTACAGTGTAAATAACGGTTACCTTTAGATTCCCAGGATAACCCGCCTCAAGGTGGGGGCTTATATAGCTCAGGGTTAGGGTTGCTTTTTCACTGTCGCTCTCCAATTTATAGTCCCATAATTTGTTGTGAAAGCCATTGTCGCCTCCATGCAGGTGATTTGGTCCATTGTTTATTGGTAGCGTGTACTCAGCTCCATCAATGGTAAATTTTCCTTTGGCAATCCGGTTGGCAAACCGTCCCACAATCACACCAAAGTGAGGATGTCCCTTAAGGTACTCTTCAAGGTTGTCGAAACCTGCTGCTATTTCTTCTGCTTTGCCATCCTTATCGGGTGTTTTTATGGAAGTGATGATGCCTCCAAAATTGGTAATGTTTACAGATAAACCGTTGTGAGTCTCAAAGGTGAAAAGTTTCGCTTCTTGGCCATCTTGTGTATGGCCAAATAGTGTAGTTGTTGCCTTCATTATTCGTAATTTGAAATTAAATTCTGATACCTACTACGCAAATGTCGTCGATTTGATCGCTTGGCGATCCTGTTTCGGGATCGGGGTAGTTAATCCAATCAAGGATTTTTTTCTCGATATAATCTTTTTGTGAATTTGCATCCTGCAAATGTATATCAAGTAGAATTTCTTGGAGGCGTTTTGTCGAGAATTTTTTGTAATCAGGCCCACCGAGTTGATCAATAATGCCATCGCTGGTGATGTACACCATATCGCCTTGCTTCAGTTCAATGCTGTAATTTTTAAAGGATTTATCCTTGAAATGTTTCGAAATAGGGATGTTGTCGGGTTTAATGGTGTACAGGGAATATCCACCCTTGGCTATGGTTTTTTCAATGTGCGGTGTTAGCTCAACACTTTGGTTGTCGCTCTTAATAATATAGCATGGGGTGTGCGAACCGGCATAATCCAGAATTGTTTTGCCTTGCTGATCGCTTATTGCACAAAATGCGATAACCATCCCGTCACGTACTTCATTTTCCTCATCTTCCTGCTGAAGTGCGTTTAGCAAGTTGTCTTTAATGTTATCGAGAACTTCACTTGGCTTAGTAATATGTTCTCTTTTTACAATCTCATTAAGTAGCGAAATGCCTAGCATGCTCATGAATGCTCCGGGCACACCGTGACCCGTACAATCGGCTACGGCAAAGAGTTTTTGGTTGTTAACCTCGGCAGTCCAGTAAAAATCGCCGCTTACAATGTCGCGAGGCCAATACAGAATAAAATTCTGATCAAAATACTTGTTGATAATCTCGTTGCTGGGAAGCACCGCTCTTTGTATAAGCGAAGCGTAGTAAAGGCTGTCGGTTATTTGTGAGTGAGCCTTTTCAATTATCATTTTTTGTTTCGATATTTCCTGGTAAGCCGATTCAATATTTTCGGCCTGAGTTTTCAACTCCTCCTTTTGAGAGTTTATCTCGCTGGTTCTCTCCTTAACTTTTTGCTCCAGATCTAAGTTGGTATTTGTAATTATATCCTGAATTCTTAGGATTTGATCTTTCTCCATTCGTTCCTTCTCCAGCTCTGTTTCAAGTACTCGCCGGTTGAGAAGACCAATGCGATTCGATAGGGCAAGGGTGAAAAGTAGCACTTGACCGAAAGAACCAATTTTTAAGCTGTTGGCCAGCAGGTGTGTGGCAAGAGTATCTGTGTTAGGCTTTACTATAACGTAAACTACAAATGCGCATAGGAAGGTAAAAAATATGGTGTTGGCCCAAAGGTAGTAACCTGCCAAGTAGTGGTTCTTGCGAAAAGTAGTAATGGCAAAGGTTAATAAAAAAACAAATGCAATGATATGAATTATATGAATGAATGGAGTGAAATTCCAGAAAAAGCCAAGGTTTATTAAAATAATAAGAACCAGTGGAATAACGTAAAATACCTGGAACCATTTAAAAAAACTGTGCCATTTTGAAAATTTTTTCTCAGTGTCGAGAAAATAGCGCGAGAAACCAATGTACGAGAAGGTACAGAATAGGGCGATGTAATTTCCCGTGAAGCGAGTAAATGAGTCCCAACCACTAATGGCGTAACCCACTCTCTCGTACGCAATAAAGTATAGCGCCATTGACGAAAAGGCTAGGAAGAAGTATAGAAAACTTTTATCGCGAAATAGGATGTATTGAAACAAGATGTAAAAACCAAGTGATACCAGCATCCCTACTAGTACAGCCAGTATAATCCAGTTTCGGAGGTACGATTTCATCTCAACTTCGGCTGGACGGAGGTTGATGCTTACCCAGGGTTTAAACTCCTGCTCAATTTCAGTATTTATTCTTACATAAAAGGTGATAACTTGGTTGCTGGGAATCTTTACAGGTATTACCGATGGGTTTTCTGGGAATACGCTCTGGGAGTTTTTTACATATTCTCCATTCCGGGCAATAAATGTTGTGTCTGTTTCACAAACCCTGAACACCTCGTTGCATTGCTTTGGTACTATGTACAGAAGCCAATCAATATGCTCTTGCATATGGTTTTCAACTGAAAACCTAATCCAGTGTTGTTTCGAATTTGTAGTAAGGTTTGTGTCCCTCACAAACTCAAAGGCGTTGGGTTTCTCAATTATTTCTTCAAATTCTATAACACCTACACCATCAGGAATAATTTCAATATATTGGCCAATTGCGTAGTTTTTTTGGAGACTTCCCGAGAGGGTGAAGGGTTTCTGAGGGAAAGCAAGGTGGTGTGTTGCCAAAACAATTATCGACACCGTCGATACCCATACCATTATCTTTTTTGGTAATGAAGGTCGTTTTTTCACTTTATCTTCTTGCTGAATTTGATTTTCTGTTAGCCAAATGTAATTATTAAAGATAATTTATTTTTACTTCAAATGCTACCATTGTTTAAAAAGTTTTTTGTAAAGGTTTTCAAATGCTGTTAGAGGTTGTTAAAATTCGCTATTTTTGTGGTTAAACATATAGATTTAACCAAAACTACGAGAATGGCTAATTCAACCACTCCCTCCCAGAAAGTATTAATGATCGATGCATCAAACTCATATTACAAGCTAAACAGGTATAAGGTTGGCGATTTTTTTGGGCCCGTCGATCTGGGTATTCACCTTGCACATAAGTACAATAGCCTTAATGTGGGGGTTGGGTTGCTGGCTGGCTCAATTTTCCCTGGATCTAATCGTTTAATATTTACAGGGGTATCTCCCAGTTGGCATGGCTTTTACATTTCCTCAATGGGTGGGGCAGGTCTTGTGTTCGACAACCTAGGAATCAATATGTTTTCTATCGTCGGGAAAAGTTACACGCCTTCCATCTTATATCTTAACAGGAACCATGGCGAGGATATTGAACTCGAACTTCTACCAGTAAGACGACGTGAGGTATGGAGTACAGGGCGTGGAGGCGTTTATGCAGTGATGGAGAAAGCAATGGAGCATTTTGGACACCGATATGAAAATGATCCCCGAGTTCTTGCCGTTGGCCCTGCATCTATGTTCACCGACTTTGGTGGGGTAGCCTCGGCACCCATTCGGAATGGCGAGTTAACAAATGTCGATACTTGGGCAGGAAGAGGAGGCTTTGGATCCAAGATGCTGCAGGAGCATGGAATAATTGGCATTATTTACGGTGGGACTCATATTGATGAGGATTTTCGCGATCGCAACGTGGCCGATCAGTGGTTTCAGGATAAATACAATAAAAAACTGGCGGCCAAGGATATTGAGGCCACAACCAAATACCGATTCGACCCTAACTTCGATACAGGAGGAACCTTGGGCGTTAACTTTGCCACGCTCAACGAGCGGATAATCGCTTTCAACTACAAAAGCATATATATGCCTAAGGACGAGCGGTTGAAAATACATAATGACTATATCCTGAACCATTACCTCAAGCAATTTAACGAGGAGACCATTAAACCTAAGCAGCAGAAAAACTGTGGAGAGCCCTGTGCTGCCGTTTGTAAAAAAATGAATGGGAAGTTTAAGAAGGATTATGAGCCATACCAAACCATGGGCCCTCTCTGCGGGATTTTCGATCAGCGTGCAGCCGAGCTGCTAAATCACCACGCCGATACCCTTGGGTTCGACGCCATATCGGTAGGGGGTGTTTTGGCTTGGCTCATGGAGTGTCTGCATGATGGATTGCTTAAGCCCGATGATCTTGGAGTAAAGGATATTCCTGTCTTTTCTCCCGAGAAATTTGATGTGGTAAAAGATTCAATGCACAATGCAAAGTTGGGAATTTCTCTGCTCGATCAGATGACTGTTGAGGGAGGGGCAATTGACCTTTCGCATGGGGCAAGGAAGTTTGGTCGACATTTAGCCAGGAATAAAGGTGTGGCCATACTCGATAAGTTTGTTTATATAGCGTTTGCTCGTGAGGGTTGGATTGTGCCAAACCAGTATTGGACACCCGGGGCTATGTCGCCCATGGCAATTATGGGGAAGTACTATATGAACTATGGCAAAGAGTTTATCCCGCCCCGCGAACTTGGTCGTGAGAATGGCCGCAGAATGATAAAAGAGTTGATGATGGATAATACTGGCGTATGCCGTTTTCACAGGGCATGGGCCGAAGACATTATGCCCGATATTATCGGGTCTCTTTATGGGCTTAAGGATAAGTTTTTAAAATCGCTGCTTCTTACCGCAAGCCGTATTAATAGCCGAAATGCATCAATATTCTGGGAGAGCGAACGAAGCATCGACTTTGTGCATACCTTTTTGATGAAAAAGCGCGACGAGGATGGTGTGCAAGATGCTGAACTTGAGCAATGGCTCCAACGGTTTGAAGATGATAAGAAATCGGCAGCGCTAGACTTCTGGTACGAAATTCATAAGGGAATTCATGAAACTCTTAGTGAATTCAAATAGTAGTGTTTTCCACTTACATCGTTAATATGAAGCTAAACTATAGGATATCTAAATCAATCAAAGGGTAGTTCAATCAATTATCAAACATTAATAAATCCTCAAATACAAGTAGAATATGCAAGTACACAAATTTAAAACCTTTATTGTTATGGCATTAGCTGCCGCGCTAATGGGTTGCCAAGGCGAAGGTTCTAGTAACCAAGCCGAGCCCATTACCCCCGACGTTGAGCTAACCGCTCAGGAGATTCAGAATGGAGTGTTAACCCCCGAAGTACTATGGAAGTTCGGTAGAATTGGCAGCACATCCGTATCGCCCGATGCTAAAACCGTTCTATTTACGGTAACCCGCTACTCTATGGATGCCAATAAGGGTGTAACCAATATTTACACAATACCTGTTGAGGGAGGAGAGCCCAAGGAGCTAACCACCAATGCAACTAACGATTTTAGTCCACAGTGGCTACCTGATGGTAATCGAATTGGGTTCCTATCGACTCGTGGCGGAGCAACCCAGCTGTGGGAAATGAATGCCGATGGTGCAAACCCTGTGCAGGTTACCGATATCGACGGGGGCATCAGCTCTTTTGCCTACGCACCCACCGGCGATAAAATTATGTACACCAAGAATGTGCAGATTGAGAAAACGCCCAAGGATCTTCATCCCGATATGCCCAAGGTTAACGTGCATATTTCCGATAATATGATGTATCGCCATTGGAACTACTGGCGCGATGGTAGTTTCAGGCATATCTTTGTTGCCGATTACACAAACGGTAAGGTTGGTGCAGGCAAGGATATTATGGAGGGTGAACTTTGGGATTCGCCTATGTCACCATACTTTAGCGACAATGAGATTGCCTGGAGCCCCTGCGGAAAGATTATTGCCTACACTGCCAAAAAGCTTTATGGCAAGGATCTGGCCGTTTCCACCAATTCCGATATCTACCTTTACAATGTTGAGGATGGCAAAACCGAGAACATCACCGAGGGGATGATGGGCTACGATAAGTACCCTGTTTTCGCTCCCGACGGAAAGATGATTGCTTGGCAAAGTATGGAAACCCCTGGCTACGAGAGCGACAAGCATCGCTTGTTTGTGCTTAACCTCGAGACCGGAGAGAGAACCTATTTGACCAAAGGCTTCGACCAAAACGCCGATAATATCACCTGGAGTGGTTGTGGTTCCGATCTGATTTTTATTAGCGGAATTAATGCAACCCATCAGATATATAAGGTGAATGTTGAGTCGAAGGATATTACAAAGGTTACCGATGGATGGCACGATTATACTTGGTTTTCGCCAGCTAAGGGAACTCTGGTTGCCCAAAAGATGAGTATGAGCATGGCCACAGAGCTATTCACCATCAACCCCGAAACGGGTGAGGACACGCAGCTAACCTTTATCAATAAGCATATTTACGATAATATTAAGATGGGAGAGGTTACCCAGCGCTGGATTAAAACCACCGACGGTAAGGATATGCTGGTATGGGTTATTCTTCCTCCCAACTTCGATCCTAACAAGAAGTATCCTGCCCTGCTTTACTGTCAGGGTGGCCCCCAAAGCACCGTAAGCCAGTTCTTTAGCTACCGCTGGAATTTCCAGATTATGGCAGCTAACGACTATGTAATTGTTGCGCCAAATCGTAGGGGAGTTCCCTCATTTGGACAGGATTGGAATGCACAAATATCGGGCGATTACAGTGGCCAAAACATTAAGGACTATCTAAGCGCCATTGATAATGTGAAGCAGGAACCTTGGGTAGATGAGGATAGGCTAGGCGCAGTAGGCGCAAGTTACGGTGGATATTCTGCTTACTACTTGGCGGGTGTACATCAAAATAGGTTTAAAGCGTTTATTGCACACAACGGGATGTTCAACTTCGAGAGTTTTTACGCATCCACTGAGGAGACATTCTTCCCCAACCATGATTTTGGTGGTCCCTTTTGGGATAAGAGCAACAAGGTTGCCCAACGAACCTATGCAAATAGCCCACATAAACTGGTGCAGAACTGGAATACACCCATAATGGTAGTTGTGGGTGAGAACGATTTTCGTATAGCCTACTCCGAGGGTTTACAAGCATTCAACGCTGCGCAGCTACGTGGTGTTCCTAGCCGACTACTTGTTTTCCCCGACGAAACTCATTTTGTGACCAAACCACAAAATGCAGTTGTATGGCAGCGTGAGTTCTTTGGCTGGCTCGATCAGTGGTTGAAATAATTGCTGATATTAATAGAAATAAAGAGAGTGACCCAATGTGGCCACTCTTTTTTTGCAATATCTACCGACTGGGGGACAGTGTTAATCCCACGTTAAGAAGTTCCCTAAGTGCTGTGCTGCTTGCCTAAACCATTCAACTCAATGGTAACACCCTTTATGTTCGCGTGCGTTAATTTTTCCTATTAATCAAGTTCACTATTACTTTTATGATTATATCCTTTTCATCAGGCTTACTAACAGCAATCATTAACGTTAAAGCTACTAATGCATTGTCAGCAATTCTTTTAATACCATATTCATTAAAAAGAATTCCATTTTTTTCAAGGAAATATAAGAACAAAAAGGCTGCAATCCTTTTATTCCCATCTGAGAAAGAGTGATTTTTTGTTATAAAGTAGAGTAAGTTTGCAGCTTTTTCTTCAATACTTGGGTACAAATCAACACCATCAAATGTCTGATAAATAGACGATACTGAACTTTTAAACGACTCATCTTTTTCATTGCCGAATAACGGACTATTTCCGTACACTCTTTTCACGTTATGTATTTGACTTATAGCCTCATCGTACGTTAATTGATAAAATTCTTTTCCTGATGTTTCAGTAATCTTTAAACTTTGGTAGTCATATTGGTCTAAAATATCAAGAGCATAAGCATAATCAGATATGATTTTCAATAAGCCGATGCTTTCATATTTTGTTATGCTTTTATATTCAAGTACTTCGCCAAGGATTTTTACAGATTTCTGCAATTCCTTAAGTTGTTCTGCTTGCTGTGTTATTTTTTTCTCGTTTATACTATACCCTTTGATAAGGTATTCTTTCAAAATTCTATTTGCCCAAATTCTGAACTGGGTACCTCTTTGGCTTTTAACCCTATACCCAACAGATATTATAACATCAAGATTATAGTAATCTACTTGGTATATCTTTCCATCACTAGCAGTTGTTGCATTTTTTGCAACAACTGAGTTTCGTTCTAGCTCTTTCTCTTTGAAAATGTTTGATATATGCCTGGATATTACTGATTTGTCTTTTTGGAAAAGTTCTGTTAATTGATTTAAGCTTAACCAAACAGTATCATTATCAAGCCTTACTGTAATCTCGGTTTTACCACTATCAATCTGATATATCTCAATTTTCGAGTTATTCATTACTATTTTTTCTCAAATATAAGCAATAACTCATTATTCCTTCGATTTGTTGAATTCTCCGGTTTTGTCTCTAATGCACTCTAAGCAAGATTTTTAATCACTCCGTGAGCATTTAAGGCTTATGTCAGAATTTACTAAAGCCCTTTCAGTGCTTTGGCTTTGGCTTCAATGTAGTTGTCGCAAATGTTGTTGCGGCCAATCAGAAAATCAATTCTAGTCTTAGCAAGTTCTTTTTTTACCTCTGGTTGCACCCCCGAAAGAATTATTTTAACGTTTCGTGCTTTCAGATACTTTACTGTTTCCCGAAAGTTATGTATACCCGAGGAGTCGATGAATGGTACATGTCGCATCCTGAGGATAAGTACTGTGTTTGTTTTTCCAAAGTTTTTGAGGGTTTCCCTGTACTTTTGAGCAGCTGCAAAAAAGAAAGGCCCTTTAATCTCATACACCTCAATATCCTTAGGTAAATCGGAATAGTCCTCCAGAGCATCCATATCGGCATCGGCAGCAATTATGTTGCTAGTGCTTGCCATACGCTGCATGAATAGAAGAGCAGCCAACACCATCCCAATTTGTATTGCTACAGTTAAATCGACAAGTACTGTTAGGAAGAAGGTGGTTAGCAGTACCAGCACATCGTATTTTGAGCCTTTGAGAATTGAGTAGAACGATCGCCATTCGCTCATATTGTAGGCCACCACCACTAGTATCCCGGCTAAGCAAGCCAGTGGAATTTGGGCTGCCCACTTACCAAAGAATACTACAATTAGTAAAAGCGTAATGGCATGAACTATTCCGGCAACTGGGGTTCTTCCTCCGTTCTTCACGTTGGTGGCGGTACGGGCTATGGCGCCTGTAGCAGGTATTCCACCAAATATGGCCGAGGCCATATTGCCAAATCCTTGGGCAATCAGCTCGGTGTTGGAGCGGTGGTTGCCACCAATCATACCGTCGGCCACCACAGCCGATAGCAACGACTCAATTGCGCCCAGCAGTGCAATGGTAAATGCAGGTGCAATGTACTGGGCTAAGCTACCCAGATTGATGGTTGGCAAACTTAGGTTGATGGTGGTTGGTAAATCGCCATATATTGAGCCAATGGTATTAACTGGTAGTTTAAAAAATATTGCTGCAACAGTCATTAGCACAATAGCTATGAATGAGCCTGGTATCTTTTTGAAAAGTTTCTTTGAGAAGATGGTTATTGCTACGGTAAGGACAGAGATTAGAATCGCATAAATATTCATACTTCCCAACGAGGTAAAGTATGCGCCCCATTTAGGAATAAAGGCCGAAGGAACATCTGTGAGCCCTAACCCAAAGAACTCTTTTATTTGGGTGGAGAAGATGATTATTGCAATACCGCTTGTAAATCCTACAATTAGTGGATGGGGGATGAACTTTATTATTGTACCCAACCTTAATAGCCCAAAGGCTACAAGCATTAAACCCGCCAAAAAGGTTGATATAATCAAACCTTCAATGCCGTATTGCTCAATTACTCCAAAAACGATTACCACAAAGGCGCCTGTGGGGCCACCAATTTGCACCCGGCTACCGCCTAAAAATGAGATGAGGAACCCGGCAATAATTGCTGTGATTATTCCCCTCTCGGGCGAAACACCCGATGCTATGGCAAAGGCAATGGCAAGCGGAAGTGCCACAATGCCAACTATTATCCCCGCCATCACATCCTTTTGCAGCTGATGCTTGCTATACCCCTCGCGCAGGATGCTGAATAGTTTTGGTTTGAAAATGCTGTTCATAGGTTTAATTGTTTGTAGCAAGAGCCACTATATGACTAAATAAAATTTTGATGATCTTTTATTGAGTAAAGTTTCTTAGAGCTGGTTTTCATCGGCCTTTATTAGGAGATTTAACTTGCTGAAAAAAAGAAAAGGTGATTGGAGACCTGCTATCCTGTATGCTCAATATCCCACTTCAACGTTTGCCTAAAGTTTCTCACAATTGTCAGGGGATCTCTGATTATGTGAATGGTGCAGAACCCTTCGTGGTTTGTTGGTAGTTTATTCAAGCCTTTGGAATTGAAGGCGCAAAGCTAGTAATTATTGGATTGATTGCTATGTAGAGATCGGAAAATATTTTATGTTTAACTCAACTTTCGCAAGCAAAATATTAACGCATATATACCTGTATTTATGTACTTTAAATATTATTCTTTGCGATTTTTGTGTCTTCTTTGTGTTTTTTGTGTAATAGTAAAAGAGTTGTAACACAAAGTTTCACGAAGGATTACACAGAGTTTCACAAAGTATTTGTATAAACAATTATGTTGTTCATTATTAAGTACATACAAGCATTAAAGATAATTAAATGACTATATATCAGGGGGATAAATTGTATGCGAAAGTTGAGTGTTTAATAATTGTTCTGAGTTGTTGGTAGGTAAACAAATAATAAACCCATCCCCTAAAAGGAGGATGGGTTATAACTGTAATTTGATTTGGCTAAAAACGTTGCTCAACCACCTTCCAGTCCACCAGCTGCCAGAAGGCCTCAATGTAGTCGGGACGGCGATTTTGGTAATCGAGGTAGTAGGCGTGTTCCCACACGTCGCAGGTTAAAATGGGCGTAAGCCCATTGCGTATGGGGTTGCCAGCATTCGCTTCCTGCACGATCTCAAGGTGACCGTAGGCATCTTTCACCAGCCAAGCCCAACCCGAGCCAAATAGCGTGGCAGCGGCCTTGGCAAATGCCTCCTTAAACTTGGCGAACGAGCCAAAATCACGCTCAATGGCTTCGCCCAGCTTGCCCATGGGCTCTTTTTGTGGATTTTTTGAGAATGCCTCGAAGTAGAAGGTGTGGTTCCAAACCTGTGCGCCATTGTTGAAAATGCCCCCATCGGCCTCCTTTATAATTGTTTCCAAATCAGCATTCTCGAACTTAGTGCCTTTTATTAGGTCGTTAAGCTTGTTCACGTAGGCTTGGTGGTGCTTGCCATGGTGGAACTCTAAAGTGTTCTTGCTAATGATTGGGTTTAGGTCGTCCAATCCGTAGGGTAATTTTGGAAGTTCAAATGCCATAGTATTCAGTTTTTGTTTGGTTAAACAATATCAATATTAAACAAAGTTACTGAAATTTACAGGCAATATCAAGTGAAAAAAAAGCGACCATAACTGTAGTTGCTATGGTCATTTTTTTAGTGTGATTTTGATGTTTACTTGTAAAGGTCTGGATACCTCTTTGGGTTCACCTCGTGCATAATATCGTACACCGTTTCGAACACATCCTCGGCATTGGGGTTCGAGAAGTAGTCGCCATCGGTGGTGTAGGCAGGCCTATGCTCCTTGGCGGTGATGGTTCTGGGTTCCGAGTCGAGGTGGTTAAATGCACCTCGTTCCTCAAGCACCTTTTGCATCATAAACGCTGTGGCGCCACCGGGTACATCTTCATCAAAGAAAGCCACTCGGTTTGTTTTCTTCACCGATTCGAACACCATATTGGGCAGATCGAATGGGAGTAGGGTTTGCACATCAATTAGCTCAACCGAGATGCCAAATTCATACAGCTGCTCCACGGCCTCCTGTGCAATGCGAACGCAACTTCCGTAGGTTACAAGGGTTACATCAGTACCTTCACTTAAAATTTCGGGAACACCCAAAGGAACCTTGAAATCGCCAATGTTGTCGGGCATTTTCTCCTTTAACCTATAGCCGTTAAGCGGTTCAATTACCAGGGCTGGGTCGTCGGCCTCAAGCAGCGTATTGTACATGCCTGCAGCTTGGGTCATATTGCGTGGAACGCAAACATATATCCCCCTTATGGAGTTGATAACCATGCTGAGCGGAGAGCCAGAGTGCCACACCCCCTCGAGCCTGTGTCCACGGGTCGATATAATTAGCGGCGCCATCTGCCCGTTCTTGGTACGCCATCGCAGGGTGGCCAGGTCGTCGCTCAGGGTTTGCAGGGCGTAAAGTAGGTAATCGAAGTATTGAATCTCGGCAACTGGCCTAAGACCACGCTGAGCAGCACCTAGTCCCTGCCCAATAATGGTGGTTTCGCGAATTCCGGTATCGGTAATCCTAATCTCACCAAATTTTTGTTGCAGGCCTTCGTAGGTCTGGTTCACACCTCCAATGTTCCCCACATCCTCGCCAAAAGCTACTAGCAGTGGGTTTTTCTCAAACTGTTTATGCCAGTTGTCACGAAGCACCTCACGACCGGTAACGCTTGACGACTTATCGGAGAACTTAGCGGGTACTGGCTTAATCCTTAATGCCGATTTTTCGGTTTCGCAGTAAAGATGAGTGCTGTAGAGGTCGTTGGCCTTCTCGTAGTTCTCCTTCATCCATATCGATAGGTCGCTTTGCAGCTGCTTGCGGATGGAGCAATCGGTACATACGTGCCTTAGGATTCGCTTGGCGGAGCTCATATTATCCTTGCGGATGGGGTTAGGAATCTTTTTTAGCTCGGCGGTAATTAGCCCAACCTTATCGATATGCTCGCGCTTACAAACACATGAACGGTTATCGATAATCTTCACAAGGGCATCACGCTCAGCCTTGATGGGTTCGGTGTATTTTTTCCAAGCGGCATTTTTGGCTTCACGGGCATCGGTAATGGCTTTCTCTTCAATAGTTTTTAGCTCATCGTCGCTGGCCAGCTTATTGTCAATTATCCATTGCCTAAACTTGTTGTTGCAGTCAAAATCTTGTTCCCACTGTAATCGCTCGGCTGATTTGTAACGCTCGTGCGACCCTGAGGTGGAGTGCCCTTGGGGCTGAGTAATTTCGGTGATATGGAAAAGGATCGGCGTGTGCGTTTTGCGAGTTTCATCCACCCCTTGGCTAAAAGTGTCGATTAGCTCCTCGTAATTCCAGCCCTTGGCTTTTAATATTTTCATTCCCGTTTTGTCGCCCTTCTTCTTCTCAATGCCCGACAGCAGTTCGGAGATGCTCCCTTTGGCGGTTTGGTAATCGCGGGGAACCGAAATGCCGTAGCCATCATCGTACACAGTCATAGCCATGGGGACTTGCAGAACAGCAGCAGCGTTAATGGTTTCGAAAAAGTGCCCCTCCGATGTGCTGGCATCGCCAATGGTGCCAAAGGCAACCTCGTTGCCTTTGTTTGAAAAGTTTTTGTACTGGTGTAGCTCCTTATTCTCTCTAAAAAGTTTCGATGCCCAAGCCAACCCAAGTAATCGGGGCATTTGGCCTGCGGTGGGGGAAATATCGGCCGATGAGTTTTTCATGGCCGTAAGGTCTTTCCATGTGCCATCGGGGTTTAGCGAGCGTGTACCAAAGTGGTTGTTGAACGAGCGGCCAGCGTTACCAGGATTAAGCGCCAGATCGGTTTGGCCATATAGCTGAGCAAAAAAGTCTTCGGCGCTGAATAGCCCTGCAGCCATCATAAAAGTTTGGTCGCGGTAGTAGCCCGAGCGCCAATCGCCATCCTTAAAGTTTTTAGCCATTGCAATTTGGGTGAGCTCCTTACCGTCGCCAAATATTCCGAATTTGGCCTTGCCAGTTAGTACCTCTTTGCGCCCAAGTATGCTAATCTCGCGGCTTAGCCTAGCGATATAGTAGTCGTTTAGTGCCTCTTTCTTATCAACGGAAACTTTTTTGGTGCTATTCGTTGCCATGTTGTATGCTGTTTGTGATTGTAATCAAAGGTATAAAATGATTCAAAATCTTACATAGCAAACAAACAATAAATGATATGGTTTAGGGAGGATACAATAAAAAAACTGCGTGAGCTCTATTAAGCTAACGCAGCTATGCATTTTTATTATAAGTACCTAAGTACTTGAGCGGATATGCGATTTTAAAAAACAATTGAGATTTGAGCTGCCCACTTTTGAAAACTACCTAGTAACTGGCACGTTACGGAACCGCAATACTCCCAGTTGCTTATTGTTTTCGCCAAACACAGTGATTTCGAGTACTGCCATATTTTGTATCTTCTGGAAATTGCCCTCATTGAAGGTTATGGTTCCTTTAATTGTGATTCCTTCTATTAGGTCGCGTTTTCTGAAAGTGCTATGGTTGTAGTAGGCTTTGAACTCGTTTCCATCGGGATCGATAAACCGAGCCTCCAAGTAGTTGATTCTATCGTCGGATACATTATTTACTACATTTAGCCCAACCTCAATCCTGTCGCCAAATGTTTTGGCTTGGGTAATTTCGAATTCAATATTACCAACATTTCCTTTGAATGTTCCTTGTGGTTGTTTATTGGCTTGGGGTGTAGGCCTATCTACATAAACCTCTTTCTCTACAATTACTTCCTTCTCTACGTAAACTGGTTTTTCTACAACCACCTCCTTTTCCACAACCACCACTTGGGGTTGGGGTTTCGGCTGTGTTTTGCGGATAGGCTTTCCAAGAAGTTTGTCTGTGGTAGCCGAGGAGGCAAATACCTTAGTTGAGTAATGATTTGTGCTTTTTAGCCCATTGGGAACTAGGTAACCTGTTAGGCTAATGTTGTCACCTCTGTCGCTAATTTGTCCATATATAAATACCTCTGGCACAATTCCGATGGCTCTGAATATTTGTTCGCTGAGGTCGGAGTACTGCTTAAAGTCATTACTCATCTCAAGCGACCAGTTAAACGCTTTCAGCACACTGTTCATTGCATTTTGGTCTATCACTTCGAACCGATTGCTTGATTGATAAAACACGCTAAGCTCATCCTGGATGTAATGATTGAAGGGAGTGATCCGATTGTCGCTGGTGCGGAACTCCAGGACGGCAACTTTAATTTTTCCTCTGCCAGAGTATTTAGACTCGAGTTCTTGTGCGATTTTTTTTATGTTTTCTTTCACAACATCCTCGTTGTTTGCCATTGCCGATGTTGATATCACGACAATACACAGAATGGCTAATCCTAGTTTTTTCATAAAAATCAATTTTTTTAAGAATTTATATTGAAAGATCAAGTTTGCTTTTTGAAAATAAGTTTGATTCAATCAAAAAGTATGCCTTAACAATATTTTATAATCGCAGTTTATTCAAAATTAAATTAAAAACTGATGATTGGCAAATTATTAAAGTATCAAAAAATCTACTTTACTTTGCAAAAAAATAAATCCAATGCAATTTTTAGTGCTTTTCTCAATAGTTGTAGGCCTAGTGGCGGTTGTTTTTCTTTTGATGGGTGTAAAGGTTTTCTTTCACAAGTCGCACAAGTTTCCCGAGACCTCGGCAGGGCACAACCGCGAGATGCGTAAAAGAGGAATAACCTGTGCAAGGCAAGATGAGATTAAATGCTGGTCGAAGAAGGGTGCCAAGATTTCATGCGGAACTTGCTTTGAGCATGCCCGCGAGTAGTGAACAATATAGCATTCTCTGCGTTTACTGCTTACAAACAAAATCAAACTGTAATAGATGGAAACGTTCAAGCTTACACTTGTTACCTTAGGAATGCTTGCAATTATTGTAGGGTTTTTCTTTGTGGCCTTCTCGTTGCTTAAGAAAAAAGATCCCGAAACAGATAGCTGCTCAACCGATACCAACAATACCCGATCGTTTGGCTGTGGTTGTGGATCAGGTGCTTGTGGTTTGCCCGTTGACCGTCAGGGGTAGTACTGTGAAGTAGTTGATCTATTCAACAATCCGCTTTTTCATACCTTCGGTCATCCAGGTATTGTAGTTCCCTGCTTCATCAGAAAATACAAGGTAAGCGTCAACCTCGGGGTTGGCGCTAAGCCATTTTTTTGCCTTTTCGGTACCCATCACCATGAAGGCGGTGGCCAGGGCATCGGCGCGAGCCGATGTTTTGTCTATCACCGTTGCACTCAGCAGCGAGTGGGTTACAGGGTAACCCGTGGTGGGGTCGATGGTATGGCTATACTTAACTCCATCGCGAACAAAAAATTTGCGATAATTACCCGATGTTACCAGCGATTCGCCCGAAAGGCGAATGATTTCTTGTAGATTTTCGCCAGTTATGGCGTTGTCTTCGGGTTTGTCAATTCCCACTAGCCAGTGCTTCCCTCTAGGACTTTTTCCCTTGGTCCGAATCTCTCCGCCAATTTCAACAAGATAATTGTGTACATCTTTCTCCTCAAGGAATTTAGCAATAACATCAACCGTGTAACCCTGTGCTATGGCATTTACGTCGATTGTGACTTCTGGAAATTTTTTGGTAATCGTCAGTTCCTCCAGCTGAATCATATTTGGCCCAATAAACTGCTTAAAGCGCTTTACGGTTGTACTATCGGGCATTTCGCCTTTCTTTGCATGAAAGCCCCACTCGCGGGCCAATGGCCCAACAGTAATATCGAAAGCGCCATCGGTTTGTTGGCAGTATGTAAGGGCAAGATCGACCACCCGAGCAAGTAGGGTATCAACCCCTATGCCTGTCTCGCTTTGGTTTAGCCTGTTGATAATTGAGTTGTTGCGATATAGTGACATGGAGCTGTCGATTTGTTCTAGAATATCCTCGATGGGGATGCTAAAGTTTCTGTTCTGGCTCTCAGAGTATGTAATGCTGTAGGTTGTTCCTTGGGTAAATCCGTTTAGCTTAACAAAATCTTTCTTCGTATTGCCAGTGCAACCTACCAGCAGGGCAATTATTATAATTAGGCTAATCTTTTTCATTGCGTTGTATGTTTTTATTGATGATGTTTTTCCAAATGATTTTAATATCCTTAGAAAAGCTGTAGTTCTTTGCGTACAGTATGTTTATTTTTTCAGCCTGTTCGCAATTGATGCTATGCAAATAGTTGAACTCTGCTGGTGTGAATATTCCTGATTTAATTTTGGGCAACCCCAAATTGTTCTTATTCTTAGCAAAGCTTACCCATGTGTAACTGCCCAGTAAAACTTTTGGGGAGTAGCTAAGCATTTTTCGGGTGGTTCTATTCATAGCTAGGGCAAGTGGAGCAAAAAGGATTGTAAGGAAAGCAACAGTTATATCCAATATTCTTTTCGTCCGCTTGTTGTGTGGCTGGGTAATGGCGCTTAGCTCAACGGTGTATAGATCGCCAGAAGTGTCGATGGAGTTGCTGCCGATTACCGATATGCTATCAGGTGGTGCAATTTTAAAATCTACACCAAGCGAAACCAGCGATAGCATCGACTTGATGATTTCTTGTGATGTTAAATCACCAGCAGAAAAGATAATCTCATCGACTCTATTTACCCGAACTATCTCGGGGAGTTGCTGCAATGTTCCCAACTGGTTGGTAGTGTGTGT
Source organism: Bacteroidales bacterium UBA2295 (assembly GCA_002345825.1). GTDB lineage: Bacteria > Bacteroidota > Bacteroidia > Bacteroidales > Tenuifilaceae > Perlabentimonas. The sequence goes on along the minus strand of DDWD01000206.1, from coordinate 54,804 downwards.
GCTATCCTTTTCTGGTGAAACCTTGCCCACGAGTTTCCAGCCCCTGGGAGCATTGTTTAATATCTTCTGAATTCTATAGGCCTCGTTAGGGTTGCCCACAATTACTATACGTTTCTCTTTTTTGATTGTATGGTTCAAGTCTCCTCGCAAAAGTCCAACAAGTAAATGGGAAAGGGGGATAAGAATACCCGACCAGAGCGATGTAAGTATGATTATGGCTCGGGAGAACCTCATATCTTCAGGGAGCAAGGCGTAGGCAATTAATATTATTATGCTTCCCATAGCAATACCTTTGGCCGATGTAATTATCTTTTGAGGTTTATCGTAGCCACCAGCAAACCAGATTGAAGCAATCCAGGTGATGATGTAGAATGCAGATAATGTCATTACCAGATGATTGGGGTATACATCTGCGGTGCTAAATCTAATTCTCTCCCAGAAAGGGATAATAATCAATAGCCCAACGGCTACTATAGCGGCATCAACAGTTGGTTGTGCCCACCTAGAAACTATTCTTTTGGCAATACTAAGCCCCGCTCTAAAGTAAATGGCCATATATATAAGGGCGATATACAAAAATGCATTCTTTTGCGAGAAATGCTTGCGGGCAAAAATCATCATGGCCTTGTAAAAAACCAGCACGTAGTTTATGCTGCCTTTCTTGGTGCTCTCGCCCTTGTAGTGGATTATTGTGGTTTTAGGAAAGTAGTAGTTCGTAAATCCGCTTTTAATTATGCGGTACGAGAGGTCAATATCCTCGCCGTACATGAAGAACGACTCATCGAATAGCCCAGCCTTGTCGAGGGCTACTTTTCGGATAAACATGAATGCACCCGGTAGGATTTCTATCTTATTTATCTCATCTGGGTTGAGGTGACCAAGATGATATCGGGCAAATGTTTTGGAGCGTGGGAAAAGCCATGAAAATCCAAATATTTTGTAGAACGAAACCGAGGGGGAGGGCAGTGCCCGTTTCGATTCGGGGAGGAATTTGCCCTTCCCATCTATCATCTTAACCGACAGGCTTCCGGCCTCGGGGTGTTCCCGCATGAAGTCAATACATTTAGTAAAGGTGTTCTCTTCAACCACCGTGTCGGGGTTCAGTATTAGGACAAACTCCCCCTTTACCAACCTAAGGGCTTGATTGTTGGCGTATGAAAATCCGAGGTTCTCGGTGTTCTCAATAAGTTTAACCGATGGGAATCGATCCCTTACCATTTGGCATGATCCGTCGGCCGAGGCATTATCCACCACAAATATTTCGCATTCAATCCCCTTTGCGGCATTAATTACCGAGATAAGGCATTGCTCAAGGAAATACTTTACGTTGTAGTTGACTATTACAACCGATAGGGTCATGCAGTATGCGGTTTTGTTGAGCCAAAGTTAGCGAAAAGGTTTGAAGACAAAAGACGGAAGGTCAAGATTTCTCCTGTGCCTTCCGTCTTTTACCCAAAAGTATATCATGCAACTACATTAGCTGCCTCACTGCATCGGCAAGTCGTTTTACACCCTCATCGTTTTGTTCCTTGTTCATAAACGAGAAGTTTAGGCGCATTGTGTTTGTTCCGCTACCATCGCAATGGAATACGTTGCCCAGCACAAAAGCAACTTTTTGATCAATGGCAATTTTAAACAGATCCTCGGAGTTCATGTGCTCGGGTAGGGTTAGGAAAAGGAATAGACCACCCTCGGGCTCGGTCCAGCTAACCCCTTCGGGCATATACTTGCGGAAAGCCTCCAGCATAGCGTCGCGCTTAATGCGGTAGCTGTTAATAATCTTTTTAAGGTTCTCGTCGAAGTATCCTTTTTCGTAGTACTTAGCGGCAATTTTTTGAACGTATGGTGAGGTGCAAAGGTCGGTTGCCTGCTTGGCCATTACAATTTTGTCGATAATGGCTTCGTGAGCAACAACCCAACCAATGCGGAATCCGGGAACAAATATTTTCGACATGGTTCCCAGCAAGATTACGTGGCCAGTGCCATCGAGTTCGTACATGGTAGGTTGTGCTTCGCCCTCGAAACGTAACTCGCGATATGGGCTATCCTCAACTATTAGCACGTCGTACTTACGGGCAAGTTCAATAATTTCGAGCCTGCGCGATTTGGGCATGGTGATACCAGCAGGGTTCTGGAAATCGGGGATGATGTATATGAACTTGGGTTTCTCGCCATTGGCTTTCATTTTCTCCAGCTCCATTTCCAGCAAGTCGGAGCGCATACCCTTCTCGTCAAGTTTAACTCCAATCATCTGTGCCCCATAGGTGCTAAAAGCTGAAAGTCCACCTAGGTACGATGGTAATCCACAGATTATCTTGTCGCCAGGATTGATAAATATCTTTGGAATAAGATCCAAGGCCTGCTGTGAGGCTGTGGTTATTACCAAATTGTTGATATTCAGATTCAATCCTTCATCTTTGTAGCGCTCAACCAGAATTTCACGAAGTCGGGTATCACCTTCGGTTGCTCCATACTGTAGTGCCTGTGCACCTTCGGTGTCGAGCACCTCGCAGCTAATCTCTTTTAGCTGTTCAATGGGAAAACTGTCGGGGGCAGGTAGGCCTCCAGCAAATGAGATGATATCTGACCTTTGGGTAAGCTTAAGTAGTTCGCGAATTGCCGAACGTTTCATTCCCTTGGCTGTGTTCGAGAAAACACTATTCAAATCGGTTACCATAGTAATAGTATTTTATAGGTTAGTGTTTCAGATTGAAATTATAATTAAAGAATTTTGTATTGATTGGTTGTGATTAATGGCTACGAAGTTACGGATTGTAATTAAAGATGGCAAATTTTTGTGGAATTTTGTTTCTGTTGAGTTAGGTGCTTTTGAGCACCTAAAAGCCATTAAAAAGCCACCTCTCACTTTGCTGCAAGAGATGGCGTAAGCAATTTGTTGTAGGGGGAAATTCTATTCGTCTTCTACCTCAATGTTTTTCCCTGCAGTATTATTGTCATCAGTAAATCGCCTAATTTTAATGTTAAAGGAGGCCATAAAGATACTCATGAACGGGCTGATAATGTTGAAGAATGCATAGGGTAAATAGGTTAGTACAGGAACTCCCAGCACAGCCGATTGAGTTGCCCCACAGGTATTCCATGGGATTAGCACCGATGTAACCGTGCCCGAGTCCTCAAGCGTGCGGCTAAGCACTTCGGGTTTCAGACCCCTATCGCGGTATGTTTTGGCAAACATCCGTCCGGGGACAACAATGGATATGTACTGGTCGGATGCAGTGATGTTGAAGAACAAGCATGTGCCTACAGTGGTGGCCACCAGCGAGCCCGTGGTTTTAGCAAAACGAATAACGCTCTCGGTAATTCTAACCAAAAGCCCAGCGGCTTCCATTACGCCGCCAAAAATCATAGCCGATAGAATCAACCAGATGGTGTTGAGCATTCCAGCCATGCCATGGGTGCTAAGCAAGTCGTTAACCTGAACATCCTCGGTGATTATTGAAATATCGCCAAACATGCTTTGCATTATGGCCACGTACGACGACATGCTGTAGCTGTTAGTAATACCTGAAACCTGATCGACCACGTGGGGTTGAAAAATCACTGCAAAAGCTGCTCCTAGCAAGGTTCCAGCCATGAGCGCAGGCAAAGGAGGCATTTTCTTTATTATAATTACAATAAGGATAACTGGCACTAAAAAAAGCCATGGTGTAATATTAAAGGTATTCTCAATGGCACTTAGGGTGGTTTGTACGTTGGCCTCGCCACCAGAGTAGTCGTAAGTAAACCCAAGAATTAGAAAGATGATCATTGTAATTAAGATGGATGGCCCTGTGGTGTAAATCATATATCTAATATGGGTAAACAGGTCGGTGCCGGCCATGGCGGGGGCAAGGTTGGTGGTATCCGATAAGGGCGACATCTTATCGCCAAAGTAAGCACCTGAAATTATTGCTCCAGCAACAATGCCGTTGCTAAAGCCTAAGGCATTTCCTATGCCCAAAAGTGCAACTCCAATGGTGGCTACCGTTGACCACGAGCTACCTGTGGCAAGCGAAACCATTGCGCATATTATAACCGATGCCAAAAGGAAAATGCTAGGATGAAGTATTTTCAAGCCGTAGTATATCATGGCTGGTACTACACCGCTGAGCAGCCATGTTCCGGCAAGCGAACCGATAAGGAGCAGGATAAGCATTGATGGCATAGCCGAACTAATACTTTTTACCACCTGCTTGCGCACTTCGTACCAATCATGGCCTAAGTATATTGCAACAATTCCACCAATTGTGGCAGCTAGCAAAAGCGCAATTTGGTTTGCCCCCGATAGGGTGTCTTCGCCAAAGAAATAAACATTTAGAATAAGGAATGCAATAAGGAATAGAATGGGAATAAAGGCCTGAAGTATATTGGGCTTACGGATGTCTTTTGCCATTGTTGCTTTAGGTTTTAGATTGGAAAGGTTCGAAAGATAGTTAATTTATGTAATTCTAATAACAAGGCCAATAAAAATTGTAACATTAACCCGACCTTATGTTTTCAAGTGTCTTGGTTTATAAATGCCTTATTTGGGTATTCTTATAATTTCTTTTGAAACTTTTGTTTGATATTTACGAGCGCATATGGATTAATCTGTTTAAGAGATATAATAATGTTATCAATAATCGGTGATTTTATTTACATTTTCTTTGTAAGCAAATTTTTGTAGGTTAAAATTGATGCATACGTTATAATACAGATAAACAGACTGATAGACCACTGTAGCTACAGATAGATGTGGTCTATTTTGCAGAAAAATTACCTAGCGAATCGTTTGATTTAATTTTAGTACTATCTTGTGTCGAATTTAAAACCCTTTAAAATTGCCTTTATGCAGAAACTTGTAGAAAAATATTGTGAGATGCCAACAGCCATCAGAAGGCCTATGTGGCGTGTTTGGCACAATCTGATTATAAAGCTCGATAAGAATAAAGATGCTGTATTCATGAACTATGGATACCAAGGCCTGAATGGAGATCCCAAATTAGAACTTGCCGATACCGATGAGGTGAATCGTTACTGTATTCAGCTTTACGATTTTGTGGTTCGCAGTGTGGATGTAAAAGATAAGGATGTGCTCGAGGTTGGTTCGGGCAGAGGTGGTGGAGCATCTTACATTACAAGGTATTTTAAGCCCAAGTCATACACTGCCATGGATATCTCATCGGGAGTAATTGAGTTTTGCAATAAGTATCATAATGTTGAAGGCTTAAAATTTGTAACTGGTGTGGCCGAGGAGCCCCCATTTGCTGATGGCTCGTTTGATATTGTGGTAAATGTTGAGTCGGCTCGATGCTATAAGAGCATAAAACAATTTTTTGGTGAGGTGAAGCGAGTTTTAAGGCCAGGTGGACATTTCTGTTTTGCTGATATGATTAAAAAAGGTGAGATGGAGTCTATTCGAAAGGACTTACTATCCAGCGGTATGGAGATTGTGAGCCAAACGGAAATCACTAAGAATGTGGTTGAGGCTTTGGATTGCGATCATGAGCGCCGCGAGTCAGTTATTTCACAAAAAGTACCCGGTTTCCTTCGTAAATCGTTTTTGCAGTTTGCTGGTGCTAAGGGTACCGAACGCTACGAGTCGTTTGCCTCGGGCAAAATGGAGTACTGGCACTTTGTTCTTCGTAAGAACTAAGCGCCTGTTGAAACCTATAGGTTATCCGATTTTTTTAGTTAGACATTTTATATTATTAGTTTGAATTGCTAAGTTTCTGGGTGTAGTTGCCTAGAAACTTAGTTTTTTTATTACATTCGTTACCATTATCATAATTTGAAATATGGTATTATCGTAACGATGCCTTTCCTTAAAATTAAATATCACGACGCTTTTTTTGCCATTAGGCAAAAAGTTGAATTGGTGAGCAAAAGGCTGATTTTATTTACATCGCTTTTAGCTGTTGGGCTTGTTGTTGTAAACCTGGGGATTTCTTTTAGCCCAACAATACAGCTTTTGATAAGCAGATCCTTTGATTTTTTTATCCTTTCGTTTTTAGTTTTAATTCTGCTCCGATTTTTAGCGAAAGATAAAAAGAGTTTAAAAACTAGGTTTGTTTTTCAGCAACTAGTACAAGTAGTTCTTCTTACTGTCATTGTAATAGCCAGAACAATCACATCAGCAGAGAGTTCTGTTGAGTCATCGGCTTTATTAATGCTAAGCAGCTCAGCCGTTTCTTATATCGCATCGGCCATTGTTTTTACCGCAGAGCTTTCGAATAGGGATTTTACGGTATTTAATCCTTCCATAAATCCAGCCACAATTTTTGTTTTAAGCTTCTTAGGATTGATCATGCTGGGCACTGCACTTCTGCTGTTGCCCAAAGCTACAACCGGTAACATTTCTTTTATTGATGCCCTTTTTACCTCGACAAGTGCAGTTTGTGTAACAGGTCTAATTGTAGTGGATACGGCCACTGCATTCACAATTTTCGGTAAGGGAATAATTCTCGTTTTAATTCAACTGGGTGGCCTGGGTATAATGACATTTACTACATTTTTTAGCATTTTCTTTAGGGGCAATACATCGTTCCAGAGCCAGCTCTACATGAAGGATATGGTCAATGAAACGAATATCAGCGATGTGCTTAAAACCATTCTTAAGATAGTTCTATTTACCTTCATTGTCGAAGCCATTGGAGCATATGTAATTTTCTTTACCCTCGAGGGGGAATTTCTTTATAAGCTGAAAACCTCAATTTTCCATTCCGTATCAGGTTTTTGCAATGCAGGGTTTTCCACATTCACCAATGGACTAATGGAGGGGAATCTAAAAATCAACTACCCACTTCACCTTACCATTGCCATATTGGTTATTTCTGGTGGCCTAGGATTCCCCGTAATATTTAACTTTTACCTATTGCTTAAGCATCGTATTAAAAATACCATAAAATCTATTTTTGCTCGTCGGTGGAAGTATCAACATCACCCTCATATTATCAATGCAAGTTCTAGATTAGTGATAGTTACAACCTCTAGCCTGTTAGTAGTTGGATTTTTACTTTTCTTGGTCACCGAATGGTCCGGAACATTGGCCGCACACCCTTGGTATGGTAAGCTTGTTACTGCTTTTTTTGGTTCTGTTACACCTCGTACCGCTGGCTTCAACACGGTTGATTATAGTACGCTTGGCCATGCCACCATACTTTTCACTTTGGTATTAATGTGGATTGGAGCCTCTCCGGGATCAACCGGGGGAGGAATAAAGACCAGTACGTTTGCTGTTGCCATTCTAAATCTTTTGAGCGTTGTTAGGGGTAAGCAGCATACGGAGTTTTTAAATGTTGAAATATCAAGCACAACAATGAGGCGTGCTTTCTCAATAATCACTCTTTCTATTTTTGTTATTGGAAGTTCCACTTTTCTTATTAAAGTCTTCAATCCCGATATTGAGCTACTGCCTATCATGTTTGAGAGCATTTCTGCATTCTCTACGGTTGGGTTATCAATGGGAATTACGTCAAGCTTAAGTACAAGTTCAAAAGTTGTCATCACGCTAACAATGTTTATTGGTAGGGTTGGAATGCTAAATATTTTAGTGGGAATATTAAAGCAGGTTGCATACAATAACTACAGGTATCCTAGCGAAAATATTTTGATAAATTAGAGGTTTGGCCTGTATTAAAAGGATATTAAACTAAATGTGCTATGAAGAAGAAATATATTGTAATTGGTTTGGGTAATTTCGGTGAATCGCTCTCAAAACGGCTAACCGAGAGTGGGCATGAAGTTATTGGGGTTGATAACTCGCATTCTCGGGTCGAAAAGCATAAGGATGAGATTACTAGTACCATACAGCTTGATGCTTGCGATGTTAATGCCCTTAAAATGTTACCCTTAAACGATGCCGATGCGGTTATTGTAGCCATTGGTGAGGATTTTGGGGCAAGCGTTATGGCAACTGCACTTCTGAAACAGCTTAAGGTCCGAAATCTTATTAGTCGTGCTATAAATCCGCTACACTATGCGGTTATTGACGCCATAGGTGTTCATCAAATCCTCAGGCCCGAGAAAGATTCCGCAGAGCGTTTTGCCAACAACTTAGAGTTTAAAGGAGCCATTAGCTCCTTTAGGGTTGATGACGAGCACATCATTCTTGAAATGCCGGTTGCTCCTATTTACTTTGGGCACAACCTGAAAGAAGCTAATCTTAAGGATCGGTTCGACTTGCAGCTTATTGCTGTGAAAAGGAGGGTTAAGGCAGTACCCGTTTTTGGTAAACAATCGGATGAATATGAGGTTCTTGAGGATGTGTATTTTGATTTGGTGCTAACAGAGAACGATGTGTTTGTTCTTTACGGAAGACTTTCCTCGTTTAAAAAGATGTGCGAAGTAGATGTGTAGCAAAATGGCTAAGGGAAAGTAAGCTATCATTTTATAGGTTTGTCTTTTCGCACCAGTGTTATTGTCTTAAATGCTCCCATTTTAATTGTTTGATTGCTTAGCTATGTCTTTTTAGAATGATAGAAAAGGTGCTGCCCTCATTAACTTTACTTCTTACCATGATTTCTCCACCTTGAGCTTCAATAAATTCCTTGCATATAGCTAATCCCAGCCCTGTGCCTTCTTCTGCTTTTTGAATCTCTGGTATGCGAAAATATTTATCAAAAATTCTATCGATATACTGTGGTTCAATACCTTTGCCTGTGTCGCTAATAGAAATAATTACATTGTTATGGTTGACCACAGATGATATGCTAATTTTTGAATTGTTTGATGAATAATTTAGCGCATTTGATATTAGATTTGATAGTACCCATAAGGTTTTTTCTGGGTCCGCAATTACAGTTGGGATTATGTTGGGAAAATTAGTTGCAATCTGAATACGCTTTAATTCGGCTTTTCTCATATTACTGTTAATTGCAAACTGCATAACCTCTTTTATGTTTACAGAGCTTAAGTTCACTTGTATTTTTCCGCTTTCAATTTGCGTCATTCGTAACAGTTCGCTTGTAGTCTTTAGCATTCTTTCAGTATCCTCAAAGATACCCTTAAGTAATTTTTTTTGTTCATTGTTTAACGAACCAACATTGTCATTATCTAAGAGTTGTAAGCTCATCTTAATTGACGAGATAGGTGTTTTAAATTCATGCGAAACAGTTGCTATAAAATTAGTTTTGGCAATATCTAATTCCTTATACTTGGTAATATTGCGAAGGATAATAACATATCCAATCAATTCTTCTTCATCTTTGCCCAAGGGGGTGTATGAAATATCCTGAATCTCTTTGTCGAAATAGAACTCTTTACCAAACCGATTCAAGCGAATTTGCCTGTTAGTGTCGTTAAAAGTGTTATCATCTAAATTTTGCAAAGATTCAATAATCATGATTGAACTTACCAATTCATTAATTGTCGATAGCTCTAAGACTGAGATTCCAATTATTTGATCCATTGTAAGAGAGGATGTTGATAGGAATTCATCATTAGCGAAAATGATCTTAAAGTTTTTATCAATACCAATTATTGGGTCATGTACCTTGTTAACAAGTGTTTCTGTGATTTTTTTTTCACTGATTATTTGAGCCAAGTTGCTGTTGTTGTATTCATTTAACTTTTTTGCCATTGTGTTAAATGATTTAGCAAGCTCGCCAAAATCAATATGGTTTTCGAAATTAACACGTTGAGAGTAGTTTTTTGATGCAATCTGCTTAATGCTTTCGGTCAACTCTTCTATTGGGTGAGATATGTTCCCCGGAAGTTTTATCAGCATTAATAAAGCGATTAAAAAGCAGGTTGAACCTAAAAGACTTATCCAAAGGATTGACTTCACAGAGGTTCTGCTTGCTACTGAACTTTTACTTTGAATAGCATCAAGGTTTAGGCTCATTACTTTAAGTAAATCGGCTTGAATGCTTTTTAGAATGGAAGAATCTGTTGGACTTTTTTTTAAAGAATTTATTTTATGCTCAATTTTACTTGTCAGCACTTCTTCACCTTCTTCGGTTATGTTTTTCTTTTGCTTCTCTATGTACTCTTCAATTACCAAAAATGAATTTTTGCTAACAGGAAATTCATTTAAAACAATTTGAATCTCCTTAACATACTCAAGCGTTTGATGGTTGTTTTTTAAGATATTTTCCGAATCAGAAGCAAGCCTATTTATCTGCTCAACGCTAACCACAGATAGAACTAATATTAGTAGGAAAAGTAAACCTATACCTAATGAAATCTTCTTTTTTATCCTCATAAAGGTCCATTGTTAAAACTATCCAAAGATAACTTACGTTTCCGATGATTCTATTGCAAAACCTAAATGTTTTACTCAACATTTGGTTTTGTACCCCAAATTATTGTGCGAAGTAAGACCAGTATGGGGATTATCTCCAACCTACCTGCCCACATTTGCAAAATGTATATAATTTCAAGAAATGGGTTCATGTTGGGATTTGTAATGCCCGTTGACAAGCCAACTGTCCCCTGAGCAGATGCAGATTCAAATAGTGCATCTGCCATAGTATAGCCTTCGCCCATAAGAAAATAAGTGGCTAAGGTAGATAGTAAAACGAATAGTAGGTAGATGAAAACGAATGTTGCTGCCGATGCTAACTCCTTATTCATTTCATCAGGCAGTATTCGTTTGCCGTTGAAGTTTACAACATTAATGCTATTGGCCGAATTGAAAAAATTGTTCACTTGCCACTTCAATCCTTTGTATATCAAAACAACACGAATTATCTTGATGCCACCAACTGTAGCTCCTGATGAGCCACCTACAACCATTGCTCCTAAAACAATAAATAGCATTGATGCGCTATCCCATATGCTAACATCAGAAGTTTGCCAACCAGTAGTTGTTATTGCACTTATAAATTGAAAAATGCCAATCCGATATGGCTCTGAGATAGTATTTGAATGGCTTAGTAATATCGAAAGAATAATACCCCCTACAATGCATGAAAGGATTATTGCCCTTGTTTGGGTGTCTTTCCAAAACAGGCTTATTTGTTTGTTGAAAATTACTTTAAAAAAGAATGGGATAGAAAGTGAACCTAAAAACATAGGTAGTAGGTAAAGCATATCCATTGAGCGGGATTGATACCCTGCAATGCTATCGTCAAGAGTACTGAATCCACCTGTTGATTGACCTGTCATTGCGTGGTTAATGGAGTCAAAAATATTCTCAAGTATGTTGTAATCTGGTAGAATCATCCTAGTACCAACAAAGAGGAAAATAGCGCTAAATAGAGTTAATCCTAAATAAATTTTCCAGATTGAGCGTGCGGTTTCAATAATTGTGGGTTTTAGCCTTTCACCTGTCGATTCGGAACCATAAAGCAAAAACGCTGCCCTCACATTGGATTGTTTTAGCACCGCTAAAGCTAGCACTATAAACCCAGCACCGCCTATCCATTGTGCCAAGGATCGATAGAATAGGATCCCTTTCCCAACTGATGGTTCGTGAACGGCCATTGTTAAGCCTGTTGTTGTAAATGCACTCATACTTTCGAAAAGAGCATGGAGAGGGTCCCTAAAATACGAAAGGCTTGAAAGGTAATCTGAGCCTAAAGGGACAAATTGCTGGGCAATATCATTGGGCGTTATGTGCGCAATGATAAAAAAGGGTAATGCACAGAGAACCGCAATTGAAAGCCAGCCCAGAGCTGCAATAATTAGCGTGTGCCTGCTAAGTGGTTCGGGTGACGAATCGAAGCTTTTGTAAAGGTAAAAGCCGATAAATAAACAAATTAATAGGGATATTACAAATCCCATTGCAGAAAAGTACTCCCCATAAATCAGTGATACGAAGGCGGGTAAGCTCATGATAAAACCAAGCAGAATAAGTAAACCACCTATCTGCTTGAAAAGCATTTGAAATGTACTAATTCGCCTTTTAGTAAATGAATTCGCCATTTTTTTAAATGCTATTTAAAGAAAGCCTCCACTTTCTTAATGTTATTTGTTGAGGTAAGTACTAAAATTTTGTCTCCTACCTGAAATCTGAAGTCACCAAGCGTAATATATCCTTTCCCGTTGCGAATTACTCCGCTTACAATGGCATTCTCAGGGAAAGTAATGTCTTTTATTTGCTTGTTCTTTATGTATGATTTTTTTTGAACTGTAAATGCAAGGATCTCTGCATCTATGCCGTACAAGTAGGAGACCACCTCACCTTTACTGATTTTTCTGAACAGAAAATTGGCCGTTGCAATTTTTTTGTTAATCAGGGTATCAACGCCAATTTTTTGTGAATGGTCAAATAGGCCAATATTCTCAACCATTGCAATTGTTTTTTTTACACCAAAATCTCTTGCCATTAGGCAATTAAAGATGTTTGTTTCAGAATTTCCGGTTACGGCAACAAATGCATCGTAACTTGAAACTCCTTCCTCTTCAAGGAAGTTGATATCCGTACAGTCTCCATTAACTATTTGAACATTGGGAAGTTTTAAAGCCAATTCGTTGCATCGTTCCTTGTCTTTTTCAATGAGCTTAATAGTATACTTGCTGCTTAACCGTTGTGCTATATAAGTGCCTGTCCGGCTTCCCCCAATAACAAGAACATTCTTTATCTCTATTGGTTTCTTGCCCGCCAGTTCAAGAATTTTGTTTTTTCCACCATTCGAGGCTATAAAATATAAGTAGTCGTTAGGTTTAAAACGCGTACTACCTTTAGGTGTAATAATCTCGCCCTTCCTATGGATTGCAGAAATAATGAAATTTCTATCCTGATTTTGAAGTGCAATTTGGGCAACTGTTTTACTAATTATGGGGGCATTAGGTTCAAGCCTTAACCCCATCATTGTAAGCTTTCCATCCTCAAGGTCGAAAATCTCTGTCAATGTTGGCTCTTTGAGGATATATTTTACTTCTCTTGCTGCAAGCGACTCGGGTGAGATCAGCTCGTCAATGCCAAAATCTCTTAAATCCAGCGTTTGGTTATCTATTAGGTACTCTTTATTGCTTATTCTGGCAATTGTAAATTTAGCGCCAAGCTTTTTACCTATCAACGAAGTTGTTATGTTCACCGATTCGGATGAGGTAACTGCAATTAGAATATCGGCATTCTCAACATTTGCATTTTTTAATATTTTGTAACTGGTTGAGTCTCCATGTATTGTTTCGATACCTAAAGAGTTTTCTATGGATTTTACTCTCTCTTTGCGTAAGTCAATAAGGGTAATATCGTGCATCTCTTTGGCTAGTAGTGTAGCCAGGTAAAAACCAATATCACCACCACCAGCAATAATTATCTTCATATCAATCTAGTTAGTTTTCTAAAATAGTTTTTAAGTAAATGGGCTTAAGGCTTTCAGGCATAAGTTCTAGGTGCTCTTTTAATGACCCCGGGCTTTCGATTTGCGAAAGACAACCGAAGAATTCATTCTCTATGGCATTCTTGTCGTGGAGGTTTCCATTTAGGTACAGAATGTTTATTATCTTAAATGGTTCTCTCATCCTTTCATCGTTGTGGACAATTAGATTTAGAGTATACCCCGAAAATGCACGAAGAACTTCGTAATCGGAATGGAAATTCTCGATATTAATGTCACTGAATGCATTAGGAAACCATTGTGTTAGGGTCTTTAGTATTCGCGATTTCATTTGATTAGTTTTTATTACCATACGATAAATGAGTATATCAAAATCTTATTTTGTCTGATAACATCAAGTATTGGTATGCCAAAAACAGTACCAGCATACGGCATTGAGCCGTATGTTGTTGTTTGCTAATCACATAAATATTACTTTGGATATTGAATAGTTGGCTAATGCTTTCAAAACGATAGTGTGGATTGTCAATTTGAAAGCATATACGCTAGAGCTGGTAATGGTTAATTTTTCGGTACAATGTAGTGAGTGCGATGTTAAGTAGTCTTGCAGTTTCTGCTTTGTTCCCTTTCGTAATTCTAAGCACGTTTTGAATATGTCTTTTTTCGATGTTGGCAATATCCAACTCGTTTTGATTGTTCGTAAGTGCCGCTGAGTTTTTTTGTGAGCATACTATTTCGGTGGGTAATGTGTCTGTTTTTAGCTCGTTAGAGTTTGTTAGTATTACACTGCGTTCGATTATATTTTTTAACTCTCTAATATTCCCTGGCCATTCGTAAAGTTTGAGGGCTTGCATATACTCGGTTGATATTGAATTGATTTTTTTCCCATTATTTATTCCAGAAATTTTTGAAAAATGGTTCACGAAAAGTTCAATGTCCTCAACCCTTTCCCTTATGGGTGGCAATTCCAGCTGAAATAAAGAAATACGATAAAACAAATCATCTCTGAAATGGCCTAATTCTATCTCTTTTTTTAAGTCGCGATTGGTGGCGGCGATAATTCGAACATTAGTTTTTATTGGCTTTGTCTCTCCAACTTTGAAAAATTCGCCTGTTTCAATTACACGTAATAGTTTTGCTTGCAGTTCCAAAGGCATTTCACCAATCTCATCTAAGAAAAGGGTTCCCCCATCGGCTTCTTTGAGTAGCCCTTTCTTATCTTTAACTGCGCCAGTGAAAGCACCTGCGCAATGTCCAAACATTTCGCTTTCAAGAATGTCGTTTGAGAAAGCTGCGCAATTAATGGCCAAAAAAGTTTTCTTACTTCGTTTGCTCGCAAAATGAATCGATTGTGCAAATATTTCTTTTCCCGTACCCGTTTCTCCTGTAAGCAGAACTGAAGCATCGGTTTCTGCAACTGTTTGAGCTAAATCAATTACATCCCTAATTACCTTGGATTTGCCAATAATATTACTGAATGAAAATTTATCACCAACGTATTTCTCTAGTTGAACAAGCCTTTTTAAATTCTCAACGTTTTCTGAGGCCTTATGGAGGAGTGGGATAATTTTACTGTTTTCATCGCCCTTGGTGATATAATCAAATGCACCATTCTTTATAGCAAGAACTCCGTCGGGGATGTTGCCGTATGCAGTTAATAAAATTATTTCAATTATTGGGTATTTTTCTTTAATCAACTTAGTGAGTTCAACACCGTTGCCATCGGGTAACTTAACGTCACACAATACTACATCAATTTCATACCTTTCCAGTGTGTTTAATGCATTGGCACAGTCAATGGACTGATATACCTCAAACCCCTCAAGGCTTATAAGTCTTGAGAGTAAGGTTCTTATTTTCTCCTCATCGTCAACTATTAAAACTTTTCTCAAAATGCAACTTTCAGTCTTTAAGCACAAATTTAAGGAACTTAATCAAATATTAAGTGGTGATTTTTCTTTTTAATCATTCAAAAATCCGATACAAATTCTCATTTTGCTAATCTATTCATATCTTTAGGACAAAGTATTAGTCTGTCATTTTAATAAGTAACTATATCTACAATGCCACAGCAAGGGAATAAGTTTGGCGCGTTTAAGGGTGTGTTCACCCCTTCAATTCTAACCATTTTAGGTGTAATTATGTACCTAAGGTTGCCCTGGATTGTAGGGCAAGCCGGGCTTTGGGCAACACTGGGGATAATTTTTGTTGCACACGTTATCTCTGCAACAACTGGCCTAAGCGTAGCTAGCATTGCTACCGATAAAAAGGTTGAAACGGGTGGTACCTACTACATGATTTCACGCAGCTTGGGGTTGCCAATTGGTGGTACGCTCGGTTTGGCCCTTTTTGTGGGGTTATCCTTTAGCGTTAGCTTATACATTATTGGTTTTGCCGAAACGTTGCTCACGGCATTCGACTATGAGGTAACCATTAATAATATCAGGATTGCGGGGGTCATTACCCTTTTAGTGGTAACAATAATTACGTTTATAAGCACAAACCTTGCCCTTAAAACACAGTTTGTTATTCTGGCTGTTTTAATTCTTTCGGTTACGTCAGTTCTGCTGGGCAAGCATGATTTAGCCCCCCAAACTCCCCTAAGCGGAATGGCAGCCAACTCGCTTCCGTGGATAGCTCTTTTCGCAATTTTTTTCCCAGCCGTTACTGGTTTTGAGGCGGGTGTATCCATGTCGGGCGATTTGGCCAACCCCAAAAAGGCCATCCCCAGAGGTACAATTACAGCTATTATTGTTGGTTTACTTGTGTACATTGGGTTAGCCTTCTTCTTTTCATATACAGTTGAACGCGATTCTTTGGTAAACGACTCTGCGGTATTGCTAAATATTTCGTTTTACTCTCCATTAGTGGTTGCAGGAATATGGGGTGCAACCCTTTCCTCGGCCTTTGGAAGTATACTTGGAGCTCCGCGAATTCTTCAGGCTACAGCAATTGATAGGATTACCCCAAAGATTTTTGCAAAAGGGGTTGGTGCAGGCAATGAGCCGCGAAATGCGATTATTCTCACCTTCTTTATTGCCCTAGCAGGTATTCTAATTGGAGAGTTGAATGTTATTGCTCGGGTGGTGTCAATATTTTTTATCATTACCTACGGATTTCTTAACCTTACCTGTGCTATCGAAAACTGGGCTGGTTCCGATTTTCGTCCATCGTTCCGAATCCCAGCCTGGATAAGCATTATTGGCGCCATCGCCTGCTTTGTGGTGATGATTCAGCTCGATTTTGCAGCCATGATTGGGGCAACCGTTTTGTTGGGAGCTATTTTCCTTTTCTTGAAGCGAAAGGAACTGAAATTGCAATCGGGCGATACTTGGGGAGGATTCTGGTCGTCGCTTGTGAAATATGGGCTTATTAAACTTTCCCTATCAGAATCGAAGGATCAGCGCAACTGGCGTCCAAACATAATCCTGTTCAGTGGAAACCCAAAGGCGCGCCCACACCTAATTGATATGGCCCGAACGCTTGTGGGAAGCCAGGGTGTGTTCACCAATTTCAACCTTATTGAAAATAAAAGCGAAAAGACTCTTTTTGAAAAGCATGCAACCCCTACCATTGAGACTGACCAAAGAGGGAAGCCCGTTGTTACACGGAACCACAGTTGCAATGATGTTTACGAGGGGATGCGTGTGATATCTAGCGTTTACGGTTTTACCGGATTCGAGCCCAATACCATTTTAATGGGGTGGGGCCGAAAATCGAAGAATCCAGAAAAATTTATTCATACCGTTGAGGATTTAAAGAAGCTCGACTATAACCTTGTTTTCCTAAATCAAAAGGAAAGCATATCAGTAAAAAAGGTTAAAAAAATAGACCTCTGGTGGAATGGCAATAGCCGTAATCTAAATTTTGGACTAGCGCTTCTTAAATACATAAAAAGCGATACGGTATGGCGAACAGCAAGTTTAAGGATATTGGTAACTAATTACAACAGTGCAAAAACTGATAGCATTTACGCATTGGTTAATCAGGTGCTCGATAATTCAAGGTTGATTGGCACTGTGAAAGTAGTTAATAATGCTACAGAAAGAATTTCCGAAATAGATCTTGTAAAAACCGAATCGTCCGCAGCCGATTTAGTTATACTAGAGCTAAATACCATAAAGAGTGGCGACCCAATGCAATGGATGAGCAAGGAAAGCCAAGCGTCGGAATTACCCTGCACGTCACTTATTATTGAAGCAAATAGTGGATTTGAGGAGATTAATGCCGATACAGTTCCTCAACTACAGCAAGAGGCTGATAGCAGCGCAGAAGGGGTGCCATCTTTATCGCTTCAGGAATCCATTAGCTACCCTGCCAAAGAACTTCTCGCAGACGAGGTGCGGAAAATTGCTATTAACCACGAGGTATTTCAAGATAAATTAGTGCATAACACGGTAATAACCTCTGAGCTAATTCTAAAAGGATTGCACAAGGATGTTTGCGGTATGACAGATAGAGTGCTTGGTTCTCTTGAGAAATATTTACAAGAACCCAATAGGGCAGAATCCAATGCGTTGATTTCAAAGGCTCTGTCGGAGTTAACCTATCAATCAAAAAATAAGTTCTCGCAGCTACACGAATCACTCCTCGAGAAAATTTATGGCGAGTTAAAACAGTCGTTAAATGTTTATATTGAGAGTGTTGAAGAATATCAGAAAGCCGTTCCCAAATACATTCTAGTTAATTTCTACAAAGATGAATTTAGGATTAAGAGGAAAGATTCTAGTTCAATTAAACTGTTTAAGAGTAGATTCCGAATTAAAGGTATGCTATTGGGTTGGCCTTTAAGCCGAAAGATAGAGCTAGCCCAGGCCACAAAGATATTCCTTCAGCAGAACAGGTTTGAATCGTTAACCGATTTGTATAACGACTTTGGCCTATCAACCTTCCGGTTTATCAGCAATTTGCGTCGGTCTCTTGTTGATCTTAGCAAGGAGGTGGAACAGTTTGAAAACAATATCAAAAAGAGTGAGGCTCCTAAAGCTTTAGCCGAACTTAAAAAGCAAACAGCTGCCCTTCTGGAAGAATCAATAAACGATTTAGTCTTTTCAAACAAAAGGGATATCCAAAGCCTAAATGCCGATTTAGAGCAGAATATGCAAAGGCTTTGCTTTGTAATTGGCAAACCAGAAATGAGCTACCTTTTAAAACCTTACAAAAAAATTATTTCCCGAAAGCATCTGTCTAGCTACAGTTTGGAGCAGATGCCTGCTGTGTGGTACAGCAACCTAACCCTTTTTGCAAACAAGAACCTGTTAGAGTTTATCCTTATCTCGCTAAGAAATAGATTTAAGGTAAAGTTGAACAAACAGGTTGACGAGTTAACCCGTTGGACAAATGGAAAGCTCCTTGAAAATACCACCGCCATCAAGTCGTTACTACAAGATGTGAAAACAACCCAAGCCCTACCAGACACATCGAATGTAATCGATAGAATTTTGGACTTGAGAAACTCTGCAATGCAGGAACGGTTTGAAGTTTTCTACAAGGATGTTTCCGAGATAGTTAGTGAACTACCAGAGAAGATAGATGTTAATGGTGAAAGGTTTTTTACCGATATAGAGAAAGGAATTTTCGCTGAAAGCGATGTGCG
The DNA here is from genome assembly GCA_002345825.1 of Bacteroidales bacterium UBA2295. GTDB lineage: Bacteria > Bacteroidota > Bacteroidia > Bacteroidales > Tenuifilaceae > Perlabentimonas. The sequence continues at coordinate 36,000 of DDWD01000206.1, read as the reverse complement.
ATCAATTGCCTTAAGAAAGCAAACTCAGTTTTTTGTTGGTACCGAGCTTATTAGTAATGTTCGAAATTCAATGGATGGGGTATCGGTAACTCTAAAAGATACGGCATCAAGGCTTGGCGATAAGCTACGGTTGGCAACCTTTAACATCGAAAACCTTATACTTCAAGGCGAGGGCAACGAGGAGAACCCCCAGAATATTATGCTTCAGGAGAAGCTGGCTACCGATTTGCTGAAAGATATTGCCGACGAGGAATACAAGGTGAGCGCTTTGCTCGAAAAATTTAGCAAAGACTTAAATCAATACATAAAAGCTACAATCGATCCCTTATACCAGCTTGTTTATGGTAGAATGGATAATGGTAAAAAGGAACGTGTTAAACACAAATATTCTAACCCCGCTCTTACATCCATTGGGAATGTGAGTCGGGGAGTTAGGACTTTCATTAACAGGCAAGTTGTGCGAATCCTCTACTCCAGAAGTGAGGGGATAATGCTGGCGCAAAAGTTCACAAATTTCGAGAAAGAGTTTAAGATTAGTAATCAGCTAATTCAGGAAATGCTAGTTGGCCTTTCGGGCCAAAAACAAATTCTAAAAAACATCCCTTTCTATTACACCAGCCTTTTTTCGGGAAGTACCACGCTGAACCGCGATTTATGGGTAATTCGTGCTAAGGAGCAAAAAGAAGCGGAAATAATAGTAAATCGATTCAAGAATGGGTACTCTGGTGGTTTGCTTATAACAGGGGGGAGGAATACGGGCAAATCAACCCTGTCTAAATACATCGCAAAGACCTATCTACCTAATTACGAGCTGAATATCGTTAAACCACCAAAGGGTGGTTCTGTTCGGAAGGATGATTTTCATAAAGCTCTTAAAAAAGCCTTAAATATTGAGACCGATGCCTATGGTTTTCTTAACTCATCGCCCAATAAAAGGGCAATAATCATTAACGACCTTGAGCTCTGGTGGGAGCGTCACGAGGATGGCCTTGACATTGTTAAGGAGATTGCTGGCTTTATTGAAACTTTTGGTAGCGAAATTTTTATTATCGTAAATTGTGGTTCCATTTCCTATCAGCTAATTAACCGATTGGTAAAACTTGATACTAGCTTTATGGGACAAGTTGAGTGTGAACCATTTAATGCCGAAGAGCTAAAGCAGCTGGTTCTTAGCCGACACAAAACAGGTGGGCTTAAGCTGCAGCTTAATGGGAAGAGCGAAGACAAGTTGACAGAATGGAATTTAGCTCAGCTCTTTAATAAGTATTTCAATTTAAGCGATGGCAACCCGGGCTATACGCTTAACACTTGGCTTTCAAATATTACTAAGGTTGTTGGTAAAACAATATACATTAAGTTACCTGTAATGCCCAATGTTTCGCATCTGAACAGTGTTAGCGATGAACTATGGATGGTTATCTTGCAAATTGCACTCCACCGACGATGCAGCATCGATCGATTAGCCAGAGTGCTGAGACAGAATGAGAATCACACAAAAGATCTGCTGAAGAATATGCAGCGATCAGGATTGGTTGAGGAGCGTTTCCCCGGTATATTTGCAATAAATGCATTGCTTGAACCATTCTTGGTTAGGAAACTTAAAGAGAAGGGGTTTTGCTAAGTCTCTATGTTAAGTTAAAAATGTAATTTTTTATAAAGCCGCCGTAGGTGGCAAATAGCGATGGAAAAATAGTTTTTTGAAATTTTAGCGCCCCTGCCTTACTGCCCAAGGCAGGCAGGTCGTAGAGCGCGCAATAGATATTTTTCCTCTATTGCACCCACACTGTCACGCCAGCCTATCGGCTAGGAGTTTTAGTGAGGGCTGCTGTTAATTGAGATTTAAAAATTTAGTCAGTTTCCAGGTTTTATGTAAAATTTAAATAAATTAAGCTATGACAATATATTACTTCCTATTTGCCATCGGAATATTCGTTGTGCTCAGGTATTTATCCCGGGTGGTTGGTTCTGTTACATCCAACAGGGCTATTTATAAAATACTCATTAGGCTTTTCCCTGTGGTTGAGCTTTTGGTGTGGCTAGCCTTTGGATTATGGGCCATCAATAGGCTTTTTAGCGATTTTGTGTACTACCCTGTACTAGTATCGGCTGTTGCCGTGGGCATTGTGCTAGTGGTTGGCTGGTATTTTCTTCGCGATTTTATATCAGGTATAATTTTAAAAGCTGAGATACCGTTCGAGAAAAATCAGCATATTGGAGTAGCTGATCATCAAGGTATGCTGCGAAAGGTTGGATATCGTTCTATCGAAATTGAGACGCACAGGGGCGAACTGATAAAGATCCCTTTCTCTAAGCTAGCTTCAGGAGCAATTCATCTGTTCAACAAGAACGATAGCCTACAGAGTCACGAGCTAAGCCTAACCGTTAGCTCATCCATACCAATGCAAGAGGTGAGAGACAGGATTACTAAATCGTTGCTGCTGTTGCCATGGGTCGCTATTAACAAGGAGCCCTCCATTGAACTTGTTGAGCAAACGCCAACCCACAACCTGCTTTCAATTAGTTACCATACCACATCAAGCAGTTACGCCTCCAATGTAAATCAATACTTGTCAGCCAAGTTTGATGAGCTTGGGTGATAGCTTTGGCTTTTTTAATCTAGATCTAAAAAATGATCAATTCAACATTTCCGATAGAATGCTGTTACTTAATCGAAACTGTTTAAATATACATTAGATACAATGGGCAAAGTTGAGATAACCCTTCCCGCAATGGGCGAGGGTATAATTGAAGCCACAATTACAAAGTGGTTAGTGGCAGTTGGCGATGAGGTTTCAGAGGATCAATCTTTGGTTGAGGTAGCCACCGATAAGGTCGATTCCGAAATCCCCTCACCATCTGCCGGTAAGGTTAAGGAGTTGCTTTTTAGTGAGGGCGATGTTCCACAGGTTGGCCAAACCATTGCTGTGCTTGAGGTTGAGAAGGAAGGAGAGGGGGCGTTAGAGCAAAACACAGCTTCAGAACCAACGCCACAAAAGGAGCCAGCAGAGGATCAACCAAAAAGGCAAGAGGTTGCAACAAGCAATAAAATGGAGGTTGGCTCTCATCCACACACTAGCCCACTTGTGAGAACCATTGCCAAGCGCGAGGGAATATCTACAGAAGAATTGGCTAACGTTTCGGGTACAGGCCTCAATGGCCGCATTACTCGTGATGATATTTTGGCTTATGTTGAAAAGCGTAGCGCTGTAATTGAAAAGCCAAAACCTCAGGCACAGCAGCCATCAACCCAGTCGCAGGGGCATTCGGTTGAGGTAATCCCTATGGACAGGATGCGCAAGCTTATTGCCGATCATATGGTGATGTCGAAACAAACCTCTGCCCATGTAACATCATTTATCGAGGCCGATGTTACAAATCTGGTGAGGTGGCGCAATAGCGAAAAGGAGGCTTTTCAAAAGCGCGAAGGCCAAAAGCTAACCCTTACCCCGCTGTTTGTTGAGGCAGCCATTAAAGCATTGAAGGATTATCCATTGGTGAATAGTTCTATTGATGGAGATAATATTTTAATGAAGCGTGATATTAACATTGGCCTTGCCGCTGCCCTTCCCAATGGTAATCTAATAGTTCCGGTTATTAAAAATGCCAACAACTTAAACCTTGCTGGACTAGCCGAGAAGGTAAACGATCTTGCCGCGCGCGCTCGTAACAACAAGCTTCAACCCGATGAAATACAGGGAGGTACCTTTACCATAACCAACCTGGGGATGTTCGAAACGCTAACTGGTACACCCATTATAAATCAGCCACAAGTGGCCATACTGGCTATTGGAGCCATAACTAAAAAGGTTGTTGTTCTTGAGTCCGAACAGGGCGATACCATGGCAATACGACAAATGGCTATGCTTTCCTTGTCGTACGACCATAGAGTGATAGACGGTGCCCTTGGTGGGATGTTCCTAAAAGCGGTTCGCGATTACATTCAGGATTATAAGTGATAGGTCGCTTTGATATTTAGTTTTTTATTGTTTAAGGGCATCGTAACGTGGTGCTCTTTTTTTGAAAAAAATAAAAGAAATTTCACCTCATTATATTTAAAACGTTGCCTTTAATTTAATCACGATAATGCATTATTAGTGGAATATTTGTATGAGTTTAGGTCAAGGTGAGATAACGGGTGCTAGATATTAGTTAGCTAGTTTTCCTGTCTTTCTTCTTCCCTCGTTATCCGCTAAATAACAGCTGATCCCGAGACACACGAGGCAGGCGTCTTCCGCCTTCCAACTCCAGTCAATCTATGAAAAAAAAGATGGCCCCAATTACATTATACAACCACAAAATTGTTAGTGTATTCATTTTTTTGCTGGATAGCTTCCAAATAAAATTTAAGTTTTAGTACTTTGGTTTAACCTGATTTTTCATTTTTGTATTAACTTTATAAAATAGGCAAAAACTTGCGGCTCATGGCAAAAGGGTTTTGCAATAAGCATAATATTTGTTTACTTTGACATTAGAATATATTTACAAAAAAATTTGCTTAACCATTTTTTGTTAAAATTTGGTTTTGTAACAAGTAATTTATGCAGAAGCATTTTTACTCAATTATAGTTTTACTTTTCATTTCTCTTTCGGTGCAGGCGCAACGGGCATCGTATTATAGGCGTGTTTTTGTTGATGCTGAGTACTATTTCCTGTACGAGGATTATCGTGATGCACTTCCATTATATTTAGAACTTCTTGATACATACCCCGACAATGCAAACGTACAGTACCGTATCGGGCTGTGCTATCTAAACATACCCAACGAAAAGCAAAAGTCAATTCCATTTTTCGAGGATGCTAAAAAGGCCATTACCCGCACATACAACGAGGGTTATTTTACCGAGACTCAGGCTCCTCCCGAAGTTTACCTTCACTATGGTCAAGCCTTAAGGATTGTCGGGGAATTTGATAAGGCCAGGGGAGCATTTGCAAAATACTCCGAAATGATAGAAAGCGATAAGGAGAAAATGGTTGTGGTGTCAAAGGAGCTGGAGTCGTTAGATTATGCACAAAAACTCATGGAGTCGCCGTTAAATGTAGTTTTCACCTCCGCTGGGCGAACGGTAAATACACGTTTTCCCGAGATCAACCCCGTAGTATCGTCTGATACAAGTTTGTTGATTTACACCTCGGTGCAGCAATTTTATAGCGCTATTATGCAATCCAATAGGCGGGTTAAGGTGTGGTCGCATCCAATGAATTTAAACACCCAAATTTATGCCGATGGTGAGATTAGCACTGTGGGTATGTCTGCCGATGGTTTTACCATTCTGCTTGCCCGAAACGATAATGATGTTTTTAACCTATATACCAGCACCTACGACCCTGTTAAGGATGTTTGGAGCATGCTAAGCCGAATGCCTAAGGAGATCAACTCAAGAAATTGGGAAACCTATGCATCGTTTAGCCCATCGGGCGATACCCTTTATTTTGCCAGCAATAGGCCGGGTGGGTTTGGTGGTTTCGATTTGTACTACTCGGTGCGTAACCTTAGCGAGTGGTCAGAAGCTATTAATTTAGGTAGTGTAGTTAACACTCCTTTCGATGAGATTTCACCGTTCATTTCGCATGACGGAAAACGATTATTCTTCTCATCCAAAGGCCATAAGACTATTGGGGGTTTCGATATATTTGTTTCAGAACGCAGCAGCAATAGTTGGCGTAAGCCAATCAATCTCAGGTATCCGCTTAATACTACTGATGATGATGTGTTCTATCAGCCCGTTGGGGATGGATCTTCGGGTTATGTGTCGCGGGTTATGCCCCAAAGTTTTGGTGAGAGTGACATCTATTTGGTTGAGTTCAATCTCGATAGTTTGATGAATGATCAGCATATTGTTGATAGGGAAAACTTTAAACCCGAAAGTTTTGAACGGTTTGAGCAACAGGTAAGCCCTGCCATATTTGAACCATAGTATGATAGCGGCCAATAACTCCTTAAGCTATGGTTACAACCTAATGGTAACTTTGTTTGCCTTGAATAACTTCATAGTCGCTCAGCCAACGCAATCAAATAAACTAATTGGGCCAATTTAGCATAACGAAAACTACTATAAATTAATGATTAAGCATTGCTTTATATCCGTACTGATTTTTATTTGCTTTGCAACTTTTGGGCAGGCTCAAAGCAGGCAAGATGCCGAGGAAACCTATAAGGACGCTAACGCGTATTTCTACTTTGAGGATTATGAGGAGGCGCTTGCACTTTACCTTAGCATTTACGATGAGTTCCCATCCAACGCTAATATCGACTACCGTATTGGAATCTGCTACTTAAATGTTGCTGGAAGTAAAGACCGAGCAATCCACTATCTCGAAAGGGCCGTTGGTAATATTTCACCCCGATATAGCGAGAACTCTATACGCGAAGATCGTGCTCCCATTGAGGCGTTGTTCTACTTGGGCAATGCATATTTTGTTAACAATCAGCTTACCAAAGCTGAGCAAGCATATCAGGATTTCCGCAGTAATATCCGTCGGGAGCGGCAATACGATATGAACTACCTAAATCATCAGGTTGAGGCAATAGCGCGTTCAAGGGTCATTCAGAATTATCCAGTTGATTTTCTGCGCAATAATTTGGGATCCGATATTAATAACAAATTTCCAAACTACAACCCCGTTATTTCGGGTGATGGGAATACGTTGGCCTATACAACTAACGAGCGGTTTTATCAGGCCATTATGGTGGCCAAAAAGGTTGGCGATAAGTGGGGGCGTCCGCGTAACATTACTCTCGATTTGGTGGTTAATGGTAACTGTAAAACCTTGTCGTTATCGTATGATGGTACGGAGTTATACCTTTTTAAGGACGACGAGCATGTGGGAAACATCTACGTTTCACGATTTGTTGATGGAGCCTGGTCCCCCATGCGAAAGTTGAACGAGAACATCAATACTGAATTTTACGAAACCCATGCCTGCGTCTCTTCCGATGGCAAAAAGTTGTTTTTTGCCAGCAATCGATCTGGAGGATATGGCGATTTGGATATTTACGTCTCGGAACGCGACCGCAATGGAGAATGGGGACCAGCAAAAAATCTTGGATCGAAAATTAATACCCGATTCAACGAGAACACTCCCTTTGTAACTGTTGATGGAAAAAGCCTGTTTTTTAGCTCCGATGGCCACCATGGCGTGGGAGGCTACGACATCTTTTTTTCCATTCTGCAAGCCGATAAAACCTGGTCGCAACCTGTAAACTTGGGCTATCCTATTAACACCGCCGATGATAATATGTTCTATCAGCCAGTTGATGATGGCGCAGTGGGCCTTATGGCCGTTTTTGATCCGCATGGCTATGGCGATAAAGATATTACTCAGGTAGAGATATTCTTGCCAAAATATCAGCGGAGTATTGTGGCCTCAAACGATTACTTTGCCCGTAAATCGCAACTTCCTGCTAGAACTCTTGTGGTTGATACCGTGAATGTTGCAGGAGTTGCATTGCTAGATCCTAGCAAGCCAGAAAATAAGGATTATTTGAACTCGGGCTTGGAATATACGCTTTTCTTCGATGGCAAACCTTACGTGTTAAAAGATCAATCAAAGGAGCTAAAAGCGCTCATCTCAAGAACTAGTTCCATTGCCTCTATAGATACATTAGTGCAGACTACTCCCCAAAAGCCTTTTGCAGAACTGGTGCAAACTATTGATGATGAGCAGCAATTTCAACAGGTTGAGGAGTCCCTAGCAGTTGATAGCGTTGCCAAACAGACAGGGAACCAGCAAGAACAGAAGCATATTGAAGATGTTACACCAGCTGATTCAACTATTCAGCCTTCAAAGCTTAGGGGCGAGCTAAAAATGGCACAAGAAACCTCTCAAAGCATTATGTTTAGGGAGTTGCTTACCAATATTGCCGATCCAAAAATCAAAGTCTTTATTGATGAGGCTATGGTTGGCAATTGGGATTTACCCCCCGATTTACTGTTTGCAAAAGTTCGACAGCTGGTGCACCAAGCCGACTCGTTAGGCAATACCGAACTTGTTATTGAGGCTTTGGCCAAGTTCATGGATATCTTAAGCACTAAAGCTGTTGAGGTTAAATATCAACAAACGCGCAAGATATCTCAAACATCGTATGATGAAGATTTCTTCTATAGGCTCCAAAGGCTTAAGCGAAAAGCCTCACCTGAACTTGTTGCACTTTTTGATGAGGCCATTCTAACTCAGCCTCATATAGCCTCTTTTGCCTCACTTTGGGATTATTTATTGATCCACAAGTACCAGCAGATTAAGCCCTATCTAAACGAATTGCTAAGCCTCTTGGCCGAGAACACCATAGGGGGTTACTTCGATTTAGGTGAGCAGGAGCAAACCGAATTATTACAGTCGACACACGAACGAAAATTTGTGTTTAGTTCCACTTTCATTGCTATTGGGTTGGCTGTTCTATTGGGTCTGCTAATCTTGTTCCTGCTAAAAAGAAATAGAAAAAATTGAAGTTTTATAGATAATCATAGTTGTCCAGTAAATCCAAGTTTTGCTCCAGAGGAGCAAGATAACGATAGACGATAGATTGATTATGAAGATATTGCACCCCAGCTGGGGTGCGATAGTTTTTGACTATCATTTTTTATCGTTATTAGCCCCCCACGGGGGCAAAAATTAGTTATGCATCTTATTTATCAACATTTCGAGATCACAATAAAATTTTACCGAACACCAGTGATAGATAATGATAAATAGAAAAAGGCCGAGAGTAAAATCTCGGCCTTTTTCTAAATAGGCTATATGCCAGACAAATTGGTCTGTTTTACAGTTTGTTGATAAATATACTGAATGCGTTGAAAAAGTGAGAGGTATATATTTCATTTCTATATGCTATATTATTAACTTTGTTATTTAGTGTTTTAGCAGCAAGTTATTGCATTGCCCTATTAACCCTATAGATATAGCCCTAAAAGACCCAGTTTAAATAAAAAACCAACCATGACCAATCCAGTGTTAAAACCCAACGCAGCCCTTTTTGTGCTATTAATGTGGGGCTTAAGTTCCTTCCCGCTTGCTGGTGTAACGCAGGAAAGCGATTATCGAACTACCTTTGCCGATGCTGAGTACTATTTTCTTTTCAACGATATGCAAGAGGCTCTGCCCTTGTACCAAAAGCTGTTAGACGAAAACCAACAAAATGCAAATGTTTGCTACCGTATTGGGCGATGCTATCTAAATATTCCGGGCCTAAAGCATATGGCTATAGAGCCACTTTTAAAAGCAGTTGATAATATTAATCAATCATACCAGGAGGGTTCATATCGCGAGGTTGGAGCCCCACCGGATGCCTATTTTTATTTAGGCGAAGCCTATCGTATCGAGGGGCAATTCCCCGAGGCTATTGCAGCATATGAAGTTTTCAGGGGGATGCTAGATAGTAAGGATGTCTACAATCTCGATTATATCGACCAGCAGGTTCAGGCTTGTCATCGGGCCAACGAGATGAAGAAACGATCAAAAAACCTACAGAGAACTCTAGTAGTTACGGGCAAAGATCAGGCTTTTGTTTATGGTGCAGCAATTTCTTGCGACTCCAAATGCCTGCTTTTTACAGTTAAGGAAAAATTTTACGATGCCATATACATTAGCGAAATGGGTACCGATGGCGAGTGGCATAACCCCAAGAATATAACTCTGGATATTGGACTCGAGGGTGAAATATTCTCAACATCAATAAATCACGATGGAACCGAAATATTTATTTTCAAAAATGATAGCGGGGTGGGTAATATTTACAGCAGCACCCTTGTCGATGGTCAATGGCAAAAGGCAAAAAAGATTGGTAAGCCCATAAATTCGAGGCATTGGGAGACATTTGCCTCTGTCTCACCCAATGGTGAAACCCTGTTTTTTTCATCCAATAGGAGAGGAGGCTTTGGTGGTCTTGATCTTTATCAAAGTAAGCGTTTGTCCAGCGGTGAGTGGAGCGAAGCGCAAAATCTGGGCGAAGATATTAATACGCCTCACAATGAGGAAGCGCCCCATCTATCGACCGATGGTAGTAAGCTGTATTTTATATCACAAGGCCACAATACGCTAGGTGGTTACGATGTGTTTTATTCTCAGTTGCTTGACGACGGAGAATGGTCGTCGCCAATCAATTTAGGTTATCCAATAAGCACACCCGACGATGATATGTGGTACTATCCACTTGATGAGAACAAAGGGATTGTTTCGCAGGTAGAGCGTGGAAAACCAAATATTAGCAACCTCTATCTTGTTTCTCTCATAGATGAGGTGAATGTTGATAAGGTTACAGTAAAAGGTGAATTGCAGCTAGCCAACAATTACGAGGTGCAGGGGGATCTTTTTTCCGTAAGTTTGATCAATGCAAAGACCAAGGATACCATTATATGCACTACTCCGCAGGATATCGATGGGCAATTTTACTTTGATGTTTCACCTGGCGAATACCGCATCGTGGCACAAGGTGTTGGCTATGTGTCCGAAACCCTACCCATTGCAATACCCAAAACATTTTCCGAATCTAGTTTCAATGTGAGTATAAAGTTAAAGCCCACCGAGGTGGAGGAAGGAAAATACTTAGCCATACGCAGTGTACTCTTTGGTTTTGATAGCGATACCCTTTCGGATGAGGCAGTTAGGGAGTTAGAAAAGTTGTATGCGTTTTTACACCAGAATACAAGCGTTGAGGTTGAGGTTTGCGGACATACCGACAGTAAAGGTTCTATGAGGTATAACAAAAAACTATCGCTACGCAGAGCCAACTCTGTTATTGATTATCTTACCCAAAAGGGTATTTCAGCCGAAAGGTTTAGCGCCCGCGGAGCCAGCTCGCTGGAGAGCATCGCTCAGAATACAAAATCAGATGGGTCCGATAATCCCGCTGGTCGTCAGCTAAATCGTAGGGCATCAATTCGAGTTATCAATGCTACAGGCGATGTGGATATTGTAGATGAACTAGATGTGCCTGAGCATCTTAAGGTTAAAATTCAAAATTACACCATTCTTCTGGCCCCTTTAAATACCAATGTTGATAGCGAGAAGCTCCAAGTAATCAATTCTCGTTCGGGGCTTGAGAGCTATCGCCTTACCGGCCGACAGAATAGTTTTGCTTACGCTTTGGGGCAGTTTAATCACAAATCGGAGGCATTGGCCGCATTGAACTATGCCATTGATAATGGGTTTCCTGAGGCCTCGATTGTAGGAGAGGAAGATTTGAAAATGCTGATTAGGTAAGGAGGTTTGACTACAAAAGATAATTGTACCTTAAGCTAATCTTTTGCGCTGCAATCAACTTGTTAGTGGTAGAAATTTAATTCAATTTTTTTACTCCCAATTTGCCATACGTCAGTCAATTTAGGTGCTCTCCGTTTAAAATATCCTCTAAAAATAGGTAACTTTGGGGCAAACAAGTGCTTATGTCCCCAAACACACTAGAGAATAACCTCGTAAAGTTACGGGCTCCCGAACCTGCCGATGTCGATTTGTTGTACGCATGGGAAAACAATATGGAGATTTGGAAAGCCAGCAATACGGTTACTCCATTTTCGCGATATGTGCTAAAGAAATATATAGAAACATCTCACCTCGATATTTGGGAGACTAAACAGCTGCGATTAGTCATCGAGGCCAAAACCCAAAGTTCGCTTATGATGGTGCCTGTTGGGCTAATCGACCTTTTCGATTTCGATCCGTTTCACCAAAGAGCTGGTATTGGAATTCTAATTGCCAATAAGGAGTATCGGCAAAAAGGGTATGCCACTGAAGCACTAAAGCTGCTGATTCGATATTCATTCGAAACGCTTCAGCTTCATCAGCTGTATTGCAATATTACTGCCGATAACACTGCGAGTTTTCAGCTATTCCAAAATGCTGGTTTTGAGCGTGTAGGTGTTAGGCAAGAGTGGATAAAAGGGATTGATGGATGGAAAGATGAGGTGATGCTTCAGCTAATAAATCCTTTACATAGCATCACACCTAGCTAGTCCAATTTGTCCAGCTCTCCAAAATGGGGCACCTCATTTAGCGGTGCAAAAGTTTTCCTATCCAAATCAATTTTGCTGCAGAAGTGCGATGTGCCATTGCTAACTACAAGTATATGAGCCTTAAGAGTGAGGTTGTAACGCGCAGCTTGGGTGTAGGTAGCATTGGTAAGTGTAACATTTGGTGCCTTACATTCAACCACCAAAATGGGTTGGGCTTGGCGATTAAAAACAACAATATCGGCCCGTTGTTGCATACCGTTTATTGTAACGGGCATTTCAACCGATATTAATCCAGCCGGATATCCCTTTGCCGTAATCAGGTAATTTATAAAATGCTGACGAACCCACTCTTCGGGGGTTAATACCACAAATTTTTTTCGAATGGGGTCAAATACCTGGGTTTGGGTACCCACGGTACGGGTTTTTATCTCAAAATGAGGTAGATTCAGCTGGGTTTGCACAATTGTTTGTTTGATGCAAAGATTGCAAAAGATGGGTACACCGCAAAAGGAAACGGCTGCAAGTTTATGTAAGGGCAAAAAAAGTTGTATTTTTGTTCAATCTTGCCATTAATGGTACTTGGAGTATGATAAAAACAAACACATAAGCATATGATAACGAAAGAAGAGATTGTAAAGGATTGGCTACTACGCTATACAGGGCAAAAATTAGAAGATTTTGGAACACACATACTGCTAACTAATTTTAGGAGTTATCTCGATTATTTTGCCGAATATCATAATACCAGTATTGTTGATCCCCAGGTTAATATGCCATGCGCTACAGCTGATGGAATTACAATGATTGACTTTGGAATGGGAAGCCCCAATGCCGCTACCATAATGGATTTGCTAAGCGCAGTAATGCCCAAAGCGGTTCTGTTCCTTGGGAAATGTGGGGGGCTCAAAAAGAAAAGCCAGCTAGGCGATCTGATTTTGCCCATAGCTGCTATTCGTCATGAGGGAACCTCAAACGACTATTTTCCACCCGAAGTTCCAGCATTACCAGCCTTTAACCTACAGCGTGCTGTGTCAACCACCATTCGTAACAACAATCGCGATTACTGGACAGGAACAGTAATAACCACAAACCGAAGGGTTTGGGAGTATGACGATGAGTTTAAGGAGTACTTGCGTACCATAAGGGCAATGGCCATTGATATGGAAACAGCCACCATTTTTACCGTGGGCTTTGCCAATGAAATTCCTGTAGGAGCTCTGCTTCTGGTTTCGGATCAACCCATGATATCAACCGGTGTGAAAACCTCGGAGAGTGATAAAATTATTACAAATCTATTTGTTGATGATCATATTAAGATTGGCATAGAGTCGCTACATGAACTGAAGAATAATGGTAAATCGGTGAAACATCTTAGGTTTTAAAATACATTTTAATGGCTAAACGCAAAACCATTGTCGACACATCAGCTGAGATAATAAATGAGCTCAGAAAAAAAATTTACAAACCGGTTTACATACTTTCCGGTGACGAGCACTACTATATTGATTTGATCTCGGATTTTATTGCGGAGAATGTGCTGAGCGAGTCTGAAAGGGCATTCAACCAAATCGTAATCTACGGAAAAGATGTTGTTGTAAGCTCTATCATTGAAACATCACGTCGGTTCCCGATGATGGCGAATCAGCAGGTTGTAATAGTTAGGGAGGCACAGCAGATTAAAAAGCTCGAAGAGCTGGAGGTTTACCTTAAGGCTCCTCAAAAATCAACCATTCTGGTTATTTGCCATAAGTTGGTGCCCGGTGCAAAACCCACAGCAGCAGTCAAAAAACTTTTTACCCTGGCTGGTAAGGTTGGGGTTTATTTCGAGAGTAAGAGGCTTTACGACAATCAGGTTCCAGCATGGATTGCCGAATTTCTAAGTCAAAAGGGCTTAACCATTTCGCCCACATCGTCGGAATTGTTAAAGGATTACCTGGGAAACGACCTGAGCAAGGTTGCTCATGAGCTCGAAAAGCTGATTATCACCCTGCCAAGCGGGCAAACTAAAATCACCACTGATCACATTGAGCAGAATATTGGTATCAGCAAAGATTTTAATAGGTTTGAGCTAACCAATGCCCTTGGGGTTCGAGATGTGCTTAAAGTCAATAGGATTGCTGATTATTTTGCCAAAAACCCCAGTTCCAACCCTATGGTTCTAAGCACAATGGCAATATATCAGTATTTCAGTAAGGTTTTCAAGTGCCATTTTATTAAAGATAAATCGGAACGCACCCTTGCCGTTGAATTGGGAGTTAACCCATTTTTCGTATCAGACTATCTCAGGGCTTCAAGAATATACAGCCCTCGAAAGTGCGTTCATATTTTCGAACTTCTTCGCGAATACGACCTTCGCTCCAAAGGGGTTAATAACGATAATGTGGATGGGGGAGAACTCCTCAAGGAGTTAGTGTTTAAAATAATGCACTAGCATAAATTGCTAAAATGTTTCTATGACTTATATAATTATTGCAATTACAGGTATTATTTCTTTTTTGGCATTGAGCAACAAGGGGTTGATGAGTAATATCTTGCTTAGCCCGTATCAAATTATTCACAGCAAGCAGTGGTATAGGATACTAAGCCATGCATTGGTGCATGCCGATTTTATGCACCTGCTTATCAACATGATCGTTTTTCTGTCGTTTGGTTTGGCTGTTGAGTCAATGTTTAAGCAGCTTGAGGCAAGTAGCATAATTGGCAATGCAAATTTACATTTTATTACCCTCTACATTGGTGCGGTAATTATAAGTTGCCTAACCACTTTGAAGAAGCATAAGGATAATTACTACTATCAGGCTGTGGGAGCATCGGGCGCAGTTTCGGCTGTGGTTTTTACAAGTATTTTTTTTCGGCCACTCGACAACCTTTACATCATGGGCATTCTGCCCATCCCAGCAATAATTTTTGGCGTTGCTTACTTGATATACTCACACTACATGAGCAAGAAGTCAAGCGATAACATAAACCATGACGCCCATTTTATTGGTGCCGTATTTGGATTTATTTATCCGTTGTTGCTAGATCCGAAGCTTTTTAAGATCTTCCTAAATCAGCTAGGATTATGGTAGAATACAACATAAACTTTTTCAGCATCGACAGTACTAAGGATATTTTTAACTATGTTGTTATAGTTACACGCCATAATAACCAGTGGGTATGGGTGCGAAAGCATAACGTACTAACCTGGGAGGTGCCCGGAGGGCATGTTGAAAAAGGCGAAACGCCCGAGGAAGCTGCCCAGCGTGAATTGTGGGAGGAGACCGGTGCCCAAAACTATAGCTTAACCCCTGTTTGCGACTTTACCATCAATAGCAATGGAAAGCAAAGCTATAACAGACTATTTTACGCCCAAGTTGTTGAGTTTGAAGCGTTACCCAATTTTGAGATTCAAGAGGTTAAGTTTGCCAATAGCATTCCCAATAAGTTGACTCACGGAACCATACAGCCCATACTAATGCAGAGGGTTATTGATTTGATGCAGTTAGATGTGTAAAACCTTTGCCAATGGATAGAAGACAATACGTGTGGCATAATGGCGATTTTATGCGAACCGATCAACCTGTAGTTACTGCAGAAAACCGGGCATTTCTGTATGGCGATGGATTTTTCGAAACCATTCATGCCTACGGTACGGAGGCAAAGCATTTGAATTACCATGTGGCTCGCATTGCAAAGAGTACTCAGCTGCTGAGGATGCAGCTACCCCCTTTCTTTAATCTAGATTTTGTTAGCAAGGAGATTGCCCGACTTTTGAATAAGAATCGAATTTTTGGGAGCGCTAGGGTTCGCCTATCATTTTACCGAAATCAGGGAGGTTTGTATGCTCCCCGCGATAATTCTTTGGGGTTGATGATGGTTGCCTCACCTTTGCCAGAAGATTTTTACCCATTAAACGTAAAGGGATTGGTGGTGGATCTTTACACCGATATTCGTAAGCCAATCAACTCGCTATCGTCGTTAAAAAGTTGCAATGCTATGCTTTATGTTATGGCAGGGCTAAATAAACAGCAGTTGGGGGTTGACGATTGCCTTTTGATTAATGACCAGAATAGGATTACTGAGGCCATATCGTCGAATCTTTTCTTAGTATTGGGAGGCGAAATTATAACACCATCACTAAGCGAGGGGTGCGTGGCAGGAACTATGCGGCAAGTTGTAATTGACCTTGCCAAAAAGAATGGGTATAATGTTAATGTTGATGCAACCATTGAGCCTCAGCAATTGTTAGATGCAGAGGAACTATTCCTTACAAACGCAGTAAGCGGTATTAAGTGGATTGTGGGATTACGCCAGAAACGATATTTTGGTCTGATTAGCCGAAAACTAAGCGAATTGCTTAATGCAGAAACGTTTGGGCTTTAGTTTAGCGAAGGGTTAGGAGGGTATATTGTCCAGGGTTTGTATTTAGGCCCCATTTGCATAACCACTCTATTCCATAAATCATCTTTACCTGCCATTATTTGTACCATATCCAACTCCGAAACTACCCAGCTATTCTCTTTTAGCTCGTTGGTAAGTTGATCTTTTCCCCACCCCGAGTAGCCAACAAAGAATTTTATCTGACGTGGTGTCAGTTTCCCCTGATCAACTAGAGTTTTTAAGGCATCAAAATCTCCACCCCAGAATAACCCCTCAGCCACTTCGGTAGTATTGGGCACCAAGTGCCCCAACGTGTGAATGAAATGTATGCTGTTGGGGCTAACCGGTCCACCAATTGATGTTATAGCTTTGAAACTTGGAAAATCGGGAATAAACTCCTGAATATTTATGTCGATAAGATTATTCAGAACGTAGCCCACGGTGCCTTCCTCGTTGTGTTCTACTATAAGTATTACCGAACGTTTAAAATACTGATCCATTAAACCGGGTTCCGCAATAAGTACCCTTCCCTCTTTGGGAGCGATTTGGTTGTGCTTAATGTTGAAAAAATCAATATTCTTTTCCATTTGTATACTAGTTTGGTTACCTGAATGTCTCTTTCGCAGATTTATTTAAAATGGTCTGCGGTAAAAACGACAAAGGTTCCTTTTGATTAATACCAAGCACAACTACACAAATGGCATGCCACTCCTCAGATCCTTGCCTTTGCACAGCTACAGTTCGCCCGCAAACCCCGATTTTGGTATGCGACGGTAAAGAATTGGCACCCCTAAACAAGCCCTGTTCTGTCTAAGGTCTTTAAACTTGGCATCTTTGGCTAGCAGGGTAACCTCAACAATAACTATGGTTGTGTTCTCAATAGAAACTCCAATCGACTCTACGTAGTCGTCTGGTTCATT
Source organism: Bacteroidales bacterium UBA2295 (assembly GCA_002345825.1). Lineage (GTDB taxonomy): Bacteria > Bacteroidota > Bacteroidia > Bacteroidales > Tenuifilaceae > Perlabentimonas. The sequence goes on along the minus strand of DDWD01000206.1, from coordinate 18,773 downwards.
GTCGTAAAGCGGTATGCCTGTGTCTTTCTCGGTAATAACGTAATGTATTGGGTAAAACTTTCGTTCGGTACAAAATATAATACGGTAGTCCATATTACCAAATAGGGTCATCTGAAACTTGTAGGTTTTATTGGCCTCCAGGTAAGAACTTTTCGATTGGCTTGAAAGGATCATATCCTTAGCCTCTTGAGCGCTTGGTCTACAGCTTACCTTGTTGTGATAATCGTCGCACTGTGAGTAGCCTACAAGGTTAAATAGAATTGCTGCTATGGTGATGATAAAAGGTTTCATATGTTATGGTATTACAAGGATATTAGTAAACTTGAGTCACAATCTTTTTGCGAATGGTGTTGACCATTAGCTTCATCTTTTTTACGTTATACTCGTTAACCTCATGGGTTATCTCGCTGGTGAGTACCAGGTTCCCATCCTTGCGAATTGCTTTTGAAACCTGACTGATAGCCATTGAGTTAAATATTTTTCGTAGTTCATTTAGGTCTTCAGCCAAAGGTGTAATCTCGTCGCCTTTGGGTTGAGTGATGGTGAAGTTTAGGTAGAAGGAATCGAATATGTAAGCAAGATCAACAATTGTGGTGATTGTTTTATCGGTAATCTTCTTTTCATTCACCACGTTAAGAGCTATGTACATGGTTTCAATTATTGATCCAGAGGTGATAAGGAGTGCAAGATCCTGATTTCCCACCATATCCATCCGGTTGAAAAAAGCTGCCGATTGTTCAATGGCTATGGCCCTTACCGAATCGGGCTCATTTAGTTTTGATAACAATTTGTTGAAAAACTCATCATCGAAGTAATTCTCAATTTCAAGCAGCATGGCCATTTCCTGTATTTGATACAAGTACTTTATGGCCTCGCTTTGCTTGTCGAATAGAAGCAGGTATGAGAAATCTGAAAGGTATAGGCCAAAATTCAATGCCTGGTTACGGTATAGTTGAAAATTGGTAATGCTTTCGATGGGGCGAATGATTTGCTGATCGTATTCAAGCCCAACCTCCTGAACAACTGAGAAGAATTCGGCAGGCGAGGGGAGTAGGTACTCCAGTTCCTGAACATACTGCAGCGTATCCTCCTGGGGTTGATCTGTTTTGTCGGCATCACCTCTTGGCGATGTACATCCAACGAAAAGGATGTGAAGTGGAATGATTACAAGTAGTATTCTTTTCATGTTGATGTTGTGTTTTTATCTAACAAAGATAAACATTAAATAATTAAACGTTTGCAAGCTGCAATGGTTACTTGTTTTTTAATAACCTTGGGAAAATATTTAGGATGTAAACCCCGTAAAGTCCAACGGTCATAAGTATCATCACAATTATGTTGAACCAATAAGTTTCTATGTAATTATCCCCTACCTTTTTGTATGCAGCCAAAAAATGCGATCGGCCAATGGCCGACGGGTAGATCTGGTAAATTGGATCCGACTTTTGAATGAATTTATTACCAATGCGTATAAGGGCAGCAGGGTAGTGTTTATTTTTTACCAAATCATCTATTGCTCTATTGAAATACGTGTCTCTTTGGCTATTCATCAGCGCCCTTCCATTCTCGGTATTAGCATAAATGCTCTGGGTTAGATTGTCGCGCTGGTGTCGGATATTGGTGTAAAGCTGCGATATGGTTTTGCGTGCTTCGGCAAGGTAATTCGATAACTGAACGATAGACATCTCAGTCCAAGGGTTGTATATGTATTCGGGGTTTGGCAGGGGCTGTTCATGCTGGAGCAATTGCAACCCATTGGCAATGGTTTCAATATCATCAGTTGTAATGTGTTGTTGATTTTCTTTCAGCTCAATTGCAAAGTGGTTCAGCTCCGGTAATAGATTTAGTAGCCTGAAACGTAACTCGCTTTCGCGAAAATCGATGTTGAAGAAGGGCTGCTGATAGCGATTGTTCTTGTAAAAGTGAACAATAGAGGCTTCCATTGCCCATCGCGACATCATGGTTTCACCAATAATAGGAACATGCTCCGAGGATGACACCTTAGAGTTGAGATTATCAAACGACACTACAACGCCACTGAAAAGAATTTGAGGAATAAGAAGAAAGGGTACCAAGATGTAGATTGAGACCACCGATTTTAGGGCGGACGAGAGGATTAGTCCCATTAGATTACCCGAAAGGGAAAGAATAAATAGCAGTAACCAAAGTGCGAGGGTAATTCCATGCATCTCTAGTATTAAAATGCCGGGGATAATAAAAGCAATGGTTTGTATTGCGCTAAGAATAACCATGAAAAGTAGCTTGGCATTATAAAAACTAGCTAGGCTTAACCCAATGCTGGTTTCGCGCCTTATAACGCGCTTATCCCTTATAATATCCTCGCAGCTAATAATCAGACCGAAGAAAAGTGATGCAAGAATTGACATCAAAAAAAACGAGGGAATATTAGGGTTTGCAAAAAGGGTGTAGGTTTCGTTGGTGCTATTCAAGTTGGCTGGGATGGAGTACCGTAAAAATAGAGAAATAACTACTGAAAGGCTGGGCGGGAGCAGTAATGCAAAGAAAAGGAACTCAAGATTGCGAACTTTGGTTATAAAATTTCTCTTGAAGAAGGCTCCAAGCTGTTTCACCCTACCTGGTGAAGTGTATTTTGCTTTTGGGAGTTCTTTGGAGGCAACGTTTGGGATTTCTTGCTTTTCTATGGTTTGCACATACAACTGATGCCACTGTTGAGGTTCAATTTTTCGTTTATTTACTTGGTGTCCAACCTCGTCAACAAAATGTTCTTCGAGCAGATCGAAAATAACTTCGGGCTTAATGTTTCCACAGCAATCGCATCCACTTTTATCTTTATCAACTCTGTTCGAAACCTTTTTAAAATGCAAAATAGCCTCAACAGGATTTCCGTAAAAAACGGGATATCCGCCTTTGTCGATAATTTGGATGGAGTCGAAAAGTTTGTATATCTCTGATGATGGTTGGTGTATGTTAACCACCACCATCTTACCCGATAGGGAAATGTTTTTTAGTATTCGCATTACCAGAAGCGAGTCGGCAGAAGATAACCCCGAAGTGGGTTCATCAACAAAAAGAATCTTGGGATCGCGTATAATCTCCATAGCAATGGCCAAGCGTTTGCGTTGTCCGCCGCTAAGCTTTCGATTCTCGGGGGGGCCAACTCTATTGTTCTTGCAGTCAATCAAATCGAGCTCTTGTAGATATTTGTTTGTCAGCGCAGTAATTTCATGATCCGAAGCATTACCAATTGCAACTCGAGCACCGTGGTATAGATTCTCGAAAACCGTTAATTCTTCGAACAAACATTCCTCTTGGTGCATTACGCCAATTAGGTTTTGGAATAACCCGTTGTCCTTATAAAGGTCTTGTCCGTTTATGAGAACCTTGCCGGCATTGGGTTTTAGGTTTCCGCAAAGTAGCTTAATTAGGGTCGATTTGCCTACCCCGCTGCCTCCCATTATGCCAGTCAATTCACCACTGTCGGCCCAAAAGCTAAGATTCTTTATTCCCTGATTTGAGTTTGGATATGTGTAGGAAATATTATTGGCTTGGAGTGAAACACGGTTTGTAGAGTTGGTCTGAAGCAATGACTTTAGCACTTCACCGTAGTAAATGGGGCTTATGTTTCTGCCTTTAATTATAGTGCCACTGTGGAGTATGTATGTTTGTTTGGTGAAAATGGGTTTTTCATTAATTTCGAGAACCGATGTGCCTTTGTAACTAAAAATTAAAAGATTTGCCGATGGAATTCTAAGGAACGTTATAAAGCCTTTAATACCTTCGCGTTTCAGAAAATTTGTTTTGCTAATTTTTGGATTTTTGTCGGCTATTATTAGAATGCTCTGCCTGTTGGGTATGCTATGTAGCTGACCCGAAATAAAATGCTTAAAACTTAGGTAGTCGTCTCGTTCAATTTTTAACCAAATGGCAATTTGCTCAACGTTGCTTGCTGGTGCAAAGTTGCTGTCAGAAATTTGCGACGACAAGAAGTCTATTGAGGTTAGGGTGAAAAAATTAAAAAGATTTATAATAAGCTGAAATCGTTGCGTGGTGTTAAATTCTTTGTTAATCTCTTCGCATATGGCAAGCAGTGTTTCTTGGTTAGCCTTTTGTTCTTTGTATTCATTGCGCTTTCTATCGAACTCGGTAAGCTTGTGGTTTGCTGTTCGTTTTGCTATGTAATTCAAGAGGTAAGTTTCAAGGTATTTTCGAGTGATTCTAAAATTCTCATCTTTTCTTACTGTAGCCAGAGCTGCAATAAGTTGGATGAAAGAGTTTAACATCGATTCGTTCATAGCTATAACCCTGAAAATTCGATGGTGAAGGAGTCGCCCTCGGTGGATGGTGTGGCTAATTTTCCCTCGTGTCCTTCGATTATGGCTTTTGCCATAAGAATGTCCCACTGGCACTGGGGGCTATTGATTTCATTACTGCTACGCACATCTAGGTTTAGTTCAGCCGGAAAACTTGCCGTGGGCGATGTAACCCTGCATATGGCTCGTTGATTTTTTAATTCAAAATCAACTCCGATGGTTGTATCGGATTCGGAGAGTGAGATGGCTAGTTCAAAAAGCACTTCGAATGCCTGCAGCAGCAGATCGTAGTTGCCAGTTATGTTTGCGGGGATATTGTCGTTGTTTATGCTGAAGGTAATATTCTCCAATTCAGAAATGGTTTGCAAATCGAGGATGCAATACTTAACTAAATCGACAAGGTTGATGGATTTTCCTTGCTGCTTTTGGAGCGCAATGCTATCGGGGGTTTGCACTATGGATGTTCTTATGGCCAGCCTTTCGAGGCGCGAAAGGGTTGAGTCGAGCATTTGGAATACCTCAACCAGACCCGGATCATCAACATTTAACTTAAGCAGTTGAAGAGGACCAACAAACCCGTTGAGCAAGGTACGTAGTTCAAAGTTAAGCCCCTTTAAAAACTTGTCCGACAGGTTTTTGTTTTTGTATTTTGATGAATCTCTCATTTATGCTATGTTGTTAGCAATATTCTTAGCGTGTTTTTAACCAAAAGTTGGGAGTAGTTTATAAGAAAAGTTACCCCAACTCATCTAGCAGGCTAAGCAAAGTGTCCTTTTTTACTGGTTTCGAGAGGTATGCGTCAAACCCTCCTGCAAGTACTTTTTCTTTATCGTCCTGACTTGCATAGGCAGTTTGTGCAATGATTGGTTTAGTAAAACCCAACTCCCTAATAGCTCTTGTAGCTTCGTATCCATTCATAATGGGCATTTTAAGATCCATTAGGATAAAATCAATGCTACCATTGTCTTGCCTTATTTTTTCAACAGCCTCTTTGCCGTTGCGTGCAAAGTCAACTGTTATGTTAATTTTTTTCAGAATCTCACTCAGCAGCATCCGGCTCACTACATCGTCTTCTGCCACCAGTGCCTTTAGCGGTGATTTTGTTTTTCCTGCTGTTTCTTCCATATCATAATTGGTTATCTAGTAAATATAGTTTATTTTATTGGTATATTAAACCTAAAGGTCGATCCCTTATCGGGTTCGCTTGTGACCCAAATTTTACCATCAAGCTTTTCCACAAATGCTTTGGATATTGAAAGCCCTAGGCCCGACCCCTCGTACCCCCGCGAAATTGATGTGTCAATTTGCCTGAATCGCTCAAAGATTAGCTCTTGATGTTCAGGGCTTATGCCTATGCCCGTATCCTTTACGTAAAATTCTACCTCGGACTCACTAGGCAAGCTGTAGCCAAATTCCACAAAACCCTTGGCGGTAAATTTCAGCGCGTTATTAATTAAATTCGAAATTATCTGGTAAATCTTTCCACGATCCGAAGTTAAGGAAACATCTTTTACCGTGTCAATTTTTCCTAGCCTAAGCTCAACTCCCATTTCCTCTGCAATTTTTTTGTAGAACATCTGGAGTTCTAGCAGTACCGTGTCAATGTTAAATTGTGAAATGTATACTGAGGTTTGCCCCGTTTCAATCTTCGATATTTCTATCAGGTCGTTTATGATGTTCATCATGCGCTCGCCCGACTGCTCAATCATATCGAGGTAAAAGTCTTTGGTTTCTTTGCTTTCGGAACCATCTTTGAGCAGCTCGGTGAATCCCATAATACCATTCATTGGAGTACGTATTTCATGGGAGAGGTTTTGTAGGAATGCGGTTTTAAGCCTATCATTCTCCTCGGCTTTTAGCTTGGCTGCTTCCAACTCCTCATTCTGAGCCTCAATTTTTTTGTTGTTTTCTATCACCACCAGCTCAGCCATTTTACGACTGGTTATGTCCATTAGCATACCCGACATGGTTTTACCTGCAATTGATGCGCTAAGCATAACATACTTGATATTTCCCTTAGGGGTAATGAATTCAAGTTCAAAATCCTTAAATCTATCTTGCGTTTTTAAAATATGAATAAGTTCTTCTCTTTCCTGCGGATTTTTGTACAACACTTTAATGTTGGTCTGCATAAGTTCAGGAATGGAGTTAAACTCCAGAATTGTGGCCATTGCTTGGTTTGCAAAGAGGAACTCGCCTGTAATACTGGTTGTGTAAACCCCCACTAGCGAGTTTTCAACTAGCGACTTGTATTTCTTCTCCGAATCTTTAATTGCTTTTTGAGCGTTGTGCCAATCGGTTACATCGCGAATAAAACCACCTATTCCAATTTTTCCGTTACTCAGTTTTACTGGGAATTTTCGTGTTTCGTAAATTTTGTCGTTATAAAGTTCGGTGTTAATCACCACCATTCCCTTTTCAATGGCTTTTTTATCCGATAGGCTAGAACTATTAGCTACGCTGTGGGGAAGCAGATCGAAATCGGTATGTCCCAGCACTTCAAATTCTTTTCGCTCAAAGAAACCTAATCCAGAACGGTTAACCATAATGTACTTAAACTCCTCGTCCTTAAGGAATGCCATATCCTGCGTGGAGTTCATAAATATGCGGTATCGCAGCTCGCTTTCCTGCAGTTCAATCTCTGCAATCTTTTTGGGGGTAATGTCGATATGCGAAATTACCAGGCCTTGGCCTAACCTATCATGCCCCATGTAGGGTACAACCCTAACCTGAAACCATTTGTTCGCTTCGGGAAGAGTCATCTTGTACTCCATCTCAAATAGACTTGTTTGCCCGCTAAGTACCATTTGCATGCCTTTTATCATATTGTTGGCATCTTCGGCATCGGCACTGGTTGCCCTTTGGCAAACGGTAAAGTAGTTATTGCCAACCCCAACTTCATCTAGGCTTGCTTTGCTTTCTAAGGCAAAGTCTATCCAGTGCTTGTTTACCGATACGATGGTTCCCTGACCATCGAGCAGACAGATGTTGGCATTTATGGAATCGAGGGTAGCTTGTGCAATCTGTTTCTGCTCATATAGCTTTTGGGTAGCTTCAACTCGGTCGGTAACGTTGTAGGCTACCACAAGTCGGGCTGGTCTTCCATTGTAATCAATACTATGTGATGTTATCTCGGCAAATATCCTTTTCCCATTTTTATACTGGTGCACCCAGGGTCCGGAGTGCTGAATTTCGTCCTCAACATTATCGATATTGTTCTTTAGCCTAGGCAGCTGTTCGGTGGGTCGGATTTGGCCGATAGTCATCGAGAGAAATTCCTCCATGCTGTACCCGTAATTCTCAATGGCGATATTGTTAACCGCAAGGAATTTTAAACTATCCGTGTCGTAAACCCACATGGGGTTGGGATTACTTTCGAATAGTACCCGGTATTGAGCTTCGCTTTGGGCCAATGCTTCCTGCGCTTTTACTCTATCGGTAATATCGCGGGCAACTGCATCAAGCGCAACGGTTCTTTTTTTCTTATCGTAGGTAAATACATTGATTTGCTCTAGGTAAGCCTCGTCGCCACTCTTTTTAATGATTCGGTAGGTGAGCAACGATTTGCCCTCTTTTTTTAGCTTACGCAGATTTCTGAATTTTTCCCGGTCGTCGGGGTGAATGATATCAACGCTAAGTCTTGGCGTTTTGTAAAATTCCTCGGGAGTATAGCCTGTAATGCGTGTTGCCGATGGGCTTGCATATGCAAAACGGAGTACTGGTTTGTACTCAATTTTAAAAATGAAGTCGTGCGCATTTTCGGCAATCATCCGGAATTTTTCTTCGCTTTCCCTGAGGGCCCGTAAAGCCATTTTCCGCTCCAGCTTGTTTTGTGCCTGTTCTATTGCTTCCTTAACAGCAAAAGGTAGGCGGGCCATCCGTTCCTTAAGCACGTAGTCGGTGGCGCCTGCCTTCATGCACTTAACCGCAGTTTCCTCGTTGATTGATCCTGTAAGTAGAATAAAGGGGATGTCGGGGGTGTTACTTTTTGCTAGTTCTAAAGCCTCCATACCATTGAAAGTGGGCATGGAGTAATCCGATATAATTATTTGCGGATCGAACTGCTGCAACTCACTAACAAAATCATCTTGAGTGTCGACCCTAACTCCTTCGAACAAAATACCGCCCCGCTTAAGGGTAGCTTTGGCAAGTTCAAAATCCTCGGGCAAATCCTCAGCAAATAATATTTTTATTGTTCTATTCTCAAATGACATAAAGGGCTTAGTTTTTCGAGTTTAGGTCAAGTGTGTTTGACATTTTCATGTAGGAGTTTGGTTGATTAGTAGCCAGTAAAGCCCTAAGTCTCTTACTGACTCTACAAATTTCTCAAAGTCCACAGGTTTTACAATGTAACTATTCACGCCCAGCCTGTAGCTTTCTATAATGTCGCTTTCCTGCTTTGATGTTGTGAGCACAACAACCGGAATGGTTTGGGTTTTAGGGTTCGACTTTAAATTCCTTAACACCTCCAGCCCATCAACCTTGGGCAGTTTTAGATCAAGCAATACCACTTTGGGCTTGTTGTCGGTATTCCTGCTGCTGAATTGCCCACGCCCAAAAAGGAAGTCGAGCGCTACCTCACCATCCTCGGCAATCTGCACTTTGTTTGCTATGTTGTTTTTTTTAAGTGCCCGGAGCGTAAGCTCAACATCGGCAGGGTTATCTTCAACCAATAAAATCTCTACATCGTCCATAGCGTGGTGTTTTATGATTGTAGTGTAAAGTTAATGATTCCGATTCACATTCCGCCAGTATTATCAATGGGGATAGTGAAAATAAAGCGTGTCCCCTTGTTTATTTCAGACTCGGCCCAGATACTGCCATTGTGCATATGCACAAACTCTTTGCAAATTATTAAGCCCAACCCCGTTCCATGCTCTCCATCGGTGCCATAGGTCGATTTTGATTTGGTGATGGAGAATATGCTGGCCAATTTTTCGGGTTCGATCCCTACACCGGTATCTTGGATCGAAATCTCCACCATATTATCCTTGGGTGTAGCCAATATAGAGATAGATCCATTGCTGGGTGTGAATTTAATGGCGTTCGATACCAAGTTTCGAATTAGCGTTACCAGCACATTCTCATCGGCAAAAACTTTTATATTGCTATCTATCTGGTTGTTTAGCGCAATGCTCTTTGTTAAGGCGTTGGTATGGAATAGTTGAATGCACTGGTTTGCAATGGCAGCTAAATTTACCGAAGTTGGGTTGTAAGTCATTCGTCCTCTTTGCACAAGGGCCCAGTCGAGCAGGTTGCTAAGCAGCTTGCTGGTGTTTTCGGCTGTTTGGGTAAGGTGTGCTATCAAATCTTCAACTACACTGCTATCATCCTTACGGGGTTTATAACTTTCGTTGAGCAGATGGCTTAGCTGCAGGATATTATTAAGCGGATTTTTAAGGTCATGGGCTATAATGGAGAAGAACTTATCTTTAGTAGCGTTTAGTTCCATAAGCCGCTCCTCACTTTGTTTTAGCACAAAGGTTTGCTCGTTAAGAACCTGAGCCATTTGGTAAAGGCTGATATGGGAGTTTACCCTGGCCAATAGCTCTTCCTTTTGGAATGGTTTGGTGATATAGTCGACCGCTCCAATTCGGAAGCCCTCAACAATTGCCTTAACATCGCTTGTGGCGGTTAGAAAAATTACTGGGATGTTAGCTATTTGCTTGTTCGCTTTTATCCTTTTGCAAACCTCAATTCCATCTATTTCGGGCAGGGTTCGGTCGAGCAGTATTAGGTCGGGTGTGAAGCTGTTAAGGAAATCCAGGGCCTTTTCGCCTGTTTCTACCGCGAAAATCTTATAATTCTCTGCCTCCAGAAAACTAGTGATAAGGCTGAGTAATGCTTGTGAATCGTCAACTAGTAATATGTTGCCTTTGGATTGCATAGCCTTATTTTTATTAGGTGATATACGGTAGGGTAAACCAGAATGTTGCACCTTGGCCTGGCCTTCCATCGGCCCAAATAGTTCCTCCGTGGCGCGTAATAATTCGCATTACAATGGATAGTCCAATACCAGTGCCTTCGTAGTCATTGGGGCCATGAAGGCGCTGAAAGGTTTCGAAGATTTTGTTGGCATACTTCGGATCGAACCCAATACCGTTATCCTTAACATAGTATTTACACATGTTATCCTCCACATTACCACCCACTTCAATTATTATGTCGTTTTCGGGACGACAATATTTTATGGCATTGCCAATTAAGTTTTGCCATACCTGTTTAATTAGTGTGGGGTCGGCATGTGTTTTGGGTAGCGATTTTACTTCGAGGGTTACCCTTTCTGGGTTAGTTGGAACAAACACATCTTTGTAAATATTATGAATCAGCGAGGTCATATCGGTAGGGATAAGCTTTATATCACCCCTTGTAACTCTTGATAAGGCAAGCAGATCGATAATGAGCTGATCCATTTTCTGCGAATTTGTACGTACTACGTTCAGCAGTCGTTTACCCTCATCGTCTAATGATTGTGCATAATCCTCTTCCAGTATTTTACTAAACCCATCGATGGCTCTGAGCGGGGCACGTAGGTCATGCGATACGGAGTATGAGAACGATTCCAACTCGCGGTTGGTGGTTTTTAACTTTTGTCGTTCATTTTTTAACTCCTCGGTCATCTCGTTCAAATCTTCCACCATGTAAAGCATGGCTTTTTGGCTTTTGTGGAGTTTCTCCAGCTGCATTTCCATAGCGTGGGTACGTTCCTCTACTTTAGATTCCAACTCTTCGTTGAGCTTATGTAGGCGTTGCTCTACCTGTTTCCGTTCGTTTAACTCCTTTTGAGCACTTTGGTATAGATTTGCGTTCTGGATGGCTATCCCAATCTGTGCCGACATGGTTTCCAGTATTTTCAGGTCAGTTTCGGTGTACGCGTTGGGCAGCCTGGATTCAATGTTAATGGCACCAATAACTCTGGAGTCGGAGATAATGGGTACACAAACCTCGGATCGAATATCGTTACGAAGGGAGAAGTACCGAGTATCCTTGGTTACATCGTTAATGAGTATGCTTTGCCCATTTTTAACTACCCAACCAACAATTCCTTTCCCCACCTTTATGCCTTTGCTTTCGATATAGTTTTTGTCTATTTCTATAAAGTCTTTTCCTTTGCCTTGGTCGCTTACAGCAAAAGGTTTAAGTGAAACTCCATCATCATCTTTTAACAAAACCGCGCAGTGCTCGTAGTTTAGTATATCCTCGAGGACATGGATTATTTCATACGAAAGTTTTTCGGGCGTATTAAGGTACTGTAAGGGTTTGCTGGCCTTAAAAATTGCTGAAATTTCTTGGTTTAGGCGTAGGAATTCCTTTTCCGATTTTTTTCGGGTGCTAATATCTCGTATAACAGAAATGATGCGCTCCTGCTTGTTTATCTCCACATACTTAAGCGACACCTCAACCCATAGATGATCGCCATTCTTTTTCATTGCTAGCCACTCAAAAGTTTGAGGGCCTTCGGTTATTGCCTTCTGAATATTTTGCTGCGCATTGATATCTGTGTAGGGGTACTTATTGGTGCTAACATCTACAATGCTTTTGCTAAGCATCTCGTTTTTGTTTTCGAAACCGTACATTTCAATGGCACGGATGTTCACGTCCAGCAATTTACCATTAGTATCGCTAATAAATATGGCCTCGTTGGTTGAGTTGAAAATGGTTCTGAAGTTCAGTTCACTTGCCCTTATGGCCTCTTCGGCCATTTTGCGCTCGGTTATATCCAGCACAACCCCAACCATTTTATCTGGTTGCCCATCGGGAGTTGGTTCAACTTCGGCTTTTGTTATAAGGGTTTTGTGGGTTGGTTGATTGGCTGGCGTTATGTCGAATATGTAGCTGAAATTTTCTTTCCGTTCAATATATCCAATTAGCTCGCTGTAAGTGTTTTTTCCTAAAATATTCTTCTTGCTCAACATCTCGAGGCTAAGAAAATCTTGTGTTGATAAGCCAAAAATTCTTTTGGTTTCATCGGAGATCCAAAGGTTGTTATTGCTATAGGTGAACTCCCAGTTGCCCACTTTGCCCATGGCTTGGGCACGCGCGTAGCGCTTATTCTGCTCGTCAATTCGTTTGATGTAGGCAGAACGGTCGGTCACTTCGTGGAGGGTGACAAGGGTCATGGGTTTGTCATCCCATACAATTTCAGCAGGATATAGATCGAATGTGCGGTTGAGGTTATTTATAGTGATATTTATCTCATTGCTATCTGGTTCTCTCAGATCTATTTGTAAAGGGGTGTTAATTATTTCTTCGTTTGATTTTTTGAAAATGGCGCAAGCCTTTGGGTTGGCAAACTGAATGAGACTTTTGGAGTCGACTATGAGGATAGCATTGATATCATTATCTACAATTTTTCTAAATCTATCCTCACTTTGCTGCAACCTATCGATGGCATTCTTGTGCCTCATAAAGGCCTCGACTCGGGCAATGAGTTCTCGGTTTTGTATGGGCTTTATCAGGTATCCATCGGCCCCCATTTCCATATTCTCGGCTTGTTGGTCCGATTCTATTAGCCTCGACGACATGAGCACAACAAAGCTGTTGCAGGTACCTGGGTTAGCCTTTATTTTTGTTAGCACTTCGGTTCCGCTGATATGGGGAAGTATAACATCGCAAAGTATGAGCTGGGGACAGTTTTTGGTAGCAAGTTCGATAGCCTGGTTGCCATCGTAGGCAACTAGCACCTCATAACCCACCTTTTCCAAAAGTCTGGCCATAGCTGTAGCAATGTGCACCTCGTCATCAACTACTAGGATCAGCCCTTTCGAAGTTTTCATATCGCTAATTTACTCAACTTGCAGTTTGGGTATCTCAACGTAAAAAATGGAGCCATTCCCCATACTGCTTTTCACTTCAATAGTACCACCGTGGCCCTCAATAATCTTTTTAACAATGCTAAGGCCAAGTCCGGTAGTTTTCTCCCCTTGCGTACCCTCGCTGGTGGCTTTGCCAAATGGGGTAAATATCTTGTCAATCATATCCAGCGGAATTCCCACACCACGGTCAATAAATTCAAAAAGAACAGTGTCGTTTTTCTCTGTGATATTAACATGAATGTCACTGTTGGGATGCGAAAACTTAACACTATTGGTTAGCAAATTGTTGAATACCTGTTCCATTTTCTGCGGATCAATATCCATATAAATGTTACTACTGCTAGTGTTTAGATAGATCTTAATATTCTTTTTGCTGGCAAGGCTGTTGTTAAGGTCGATGTTTTTTTGAGCCATATCAACAATGTTGATATGCATAAGGTTTAGGGTGAGCTTTCCCGATTCTATTTGGGTTATGTCGAGCAGATCCTCAATGAGCGATAGCAAAAACTCGGTGGAAGAGAATATGATTTTAAGAAAATTTTGGTGTTCTTCCGATAGCGTCTCCTTGGTTTCGTCGAGGAGAAAATCGGCATAGGTCATGATTACCCCCAGCGGGTTGCGGATATCATGGGCAGCCATTCCCAAAAATTGGTTCTTTAGCTCGTTAAGCCTGGCTAGTTCGGCGTTTTTCTTGGTAAGTTCACGCTGCAAATTAACCAGGTCGTTGTTGAGCTGGCTAAGCTCATCGAATATGAAAGAATCGGGGATTTCTCTTTTTTTCTTCGTTTTATCGGTAACGCTAAGCTTTACCAGCTGTCGAATTTGGTTGGCCTGCTCGTTATTTATTAGCTGCAGTTCATTTATGAAAATTTGTGAGGCAGATGCCTTGCTGGCTCCAACAATCCATATGGTTTTTTCGATATAGAATCCCGTAAAATTAAGGTTGAGCCTTTTGTTGTCAATGGCCAGGGTTAGCGGGTAGTCCATCACCATTCCCTGTGTTTTGGTTTGCAGAATAAAATCGAGGGTCATGGGCGTTGTGCCCTTTGCCGACAAAGTTGAGAGAGATATACTTTCAATTTTATTTGAAGGTAAATTAAAGTCGTTGCGAATAAGCCGTGTAACCAGACCCGTTTCGTCGCACTGTAAAACCAAACCTTTAAGCTGATCTGTGCTCATGGCGTTATGCTGTTAGCTTATTTGCTGCAGTTATGGCTTCCTGAGCGTTGGGGGCATAACCGTCGGCATCGAAAGTTTTCCAAACTTCAGGGTTGGTGTTAATGGCATTTCCCCCAATCATAATCTTTACGTCTTTGCCCATATGGCTTGTGCGTATTTTCGATATCGTTTCGCGGAGTAATTGCCGATGAAATGGCATGGCTGCCGATAGGGCAACCAGCTGTGCTTCGTTATTCTCTATGGCATTGAGTATTGTGTTGGCTGGCGAGTTGGCGCCTAGGTAGTATGTATCCCATCCTTCCATCTCGAAAAAATCGGCCACCATTCTAATTCCAATCTCGTGCAGCTCGCCACCCACGCATGAGGCCACCATGGTTTTCCCTACCCTGCTGGTTGTAAAGATGTAGGTGTACAGCTGCGACATGATGGATTGCGTGGCAGCGGAGCAAAAGTGCTCAACCGCTATGCTCACCTGACTGCTTAGCCATAGCCTGCCAATTTCGTACTGCGACTTCTGAAATACCTCCATGTAGATGGTTCTCACTGGCACTCCTTTTTTAACGGCATCCATAATCAGCTTGCTGGCAGTGTGCCTGTCGCCATTAATCAACGAGTTGATGTAGCTGTGTGTAAGCTGCCCAATGCTGGTTGATGTGTCGATGGCGCTTCGCTGCTGATCAACCGTTTCGCCCATTTGTAATATGCCAGCATCGATCATTGGCTCGAAAATGGGATGCAATTCGCTGGGCAGCATCTCCCTTAGCACGGTTTTGGTGCATTCAAGGGTTGTTATCATTACCGAGTCGGGAAAATTTAAGCCTTTGAAAAGGGTTTTTACCCACGCAACGTAATCTCTAAAGATATGGGGATCGTTGGCCACCACCGCTTCGGCAAGGAAGGGGAGGTGATACCCCGCATCGCGCACGCTAATTTTTCGCCCCTCCGAACCATAGGGTTTCCAGAAATTTGGTTGTAGTTTGTATTGTAGCTCCACAATTCTTTCGGCAATTGTAGCGCTCTGCTGTTGTAAAATGTTTTGGAATTGTTGTGGGAGGTTGTTTTCCATAGCTTTTGGTTATTTATCTGCAAGATAATGAATGATTAGCTAATAACAATCGGAAAATGTAGGTTTGATGCGTTATATCATTGTTTTTATTGAATATTAAGGAAGCGCAGCCCAACGGCCAATGATATATGATTTTTTAGTAAGATGTTTAGTTGATAATTGCAATTGCAATCTCTCTTTGTTTTATTACCCTTTTTTTTATGCCAATATATTGTATACTTAGGTGATTTATATACTTCTGATTGCTTAAAGTACAACTAAATGTCGTAATATTGTTTATAAGTTAAACCCAAAAACCTAATCATTATGAAAAAATACCTTTTTCTTGTTGTTAGTTCTGTTTTAATGTTTGCCTGTTCTGGAAACAAGCAGCAAGTTGATGAAGCGCCCGAAGTGGTTCAGGAGCAAATTCAAGCGGTTGAGCAATCTGTTGAAAAACTCGATGAATCGATCAAATCATCCTCCGATGAGTTTGAGAAGCAGCAAAGCGAAATTGATTCTTTATTGAATAACCTTTAAAAGACACTGATATGAAAACAACACTAATGATTGTCTTGTCGTTACTTTTTGTCACTTTGGTTTCTGTTGGGCAGGAACGTGGAAAAGGTAAGCAAAAGCAGAAGGCAGAGAAGGTTCAAAGTCAAAATAAAGGAAATAAGGATAGGTCCGAAACTGCCGCTAAGGATAGTTTAGACAGCGATGTAATTACCGAACAGGGCGAAAGAGGAAAAAAGCAGGCTGAAGAGAAAAAAAAGAACAAAGGAGCGGATCAGCGAGGCAACAAGGACGATGCTATGGATACCCTTGATTCGAAAGGAAATGCCTACGGTAAACAAAAGGGTGATATGACAGGGCGTGAATTTGGTCGTCAACGTTCAATGGAGGCCAAGAGAATTGCCGAAGAAAAGAAAGCCTTGGCATTGCAGAAAATTGAAGAGCAGGAAACCCAAGTGTTGGCAAATGAGGAGAAAGTTGAACTAGCCAAGCAGAAGGTTGAGGAGCAGAAGCAGAAAGGTGAAATATCTGCCGAGGAAGCCAAAGAAAAAACAGATAAGATTATGCAGGCCGAGAATAAGGTGAGGGAGATGAGGGAGGCTGTGCAAAAGAACAGGAAAGAGGTGGAGCAGCTTACAGAGCAGCTAGAAAAACTGAAAGAGGATTAACACCAACCGTTCATAGAGGTAATCCCTAGCACCCGATTGCTTACAAAATACTTCGTAAGCAATGGAGTACAGGATGCGACAATCAATCTGCTTGAAACTTGTAATGTAATAGGGACAAGTGGCCCCCTAGATGTGCAGATGGTAGTTGCTACTTAATGGTTTGCGGTATCGCCTTGTAACACTTTACCAATTCGCTGGGCAAACACATCCGATATGTTAGCGGCCCAGAAACATCCCGTTGGGGACAGCTGGAGCGATTCGTTAATCTCAAAAATCAGCCCTTGCTCCTTCAGATAATCAAAATCGCTGCCGAAAACCCCTTTTAGCTTCTGGTAGTTCTGTTTGCTTAGGCGTAACCCTTCGCTTAGCGTAAACACCTTGCTAAGATTTAGGAACTCTTTATCGATGCTCATCATAATCTTGGGCGTTTGGGCAAAGTTGGCCTTGCACCCCAAAAACTCCTCAACGTTTGGGTTGGTAAAGTAGGTGTGGGTGTTTATGCGACCCCCAGCGCCAGCCCCTAGGGCAAGCATATCGGCATTTTGCCCGTGACCACTCACATAAATGGCCTTGCCATTGGTGCTATGCCCGTACTGAACAGGCGTAAGCTGCTGCCAACCATTAATACTGTTGAGCGTGGTGTGGGCAGCAGCAAAAAGTTTGTATTCAAGGTCGATGTCGATTTCTGTTGAAGTTCCTTGGCCGTTAGGTTTACTAACTAATGGGTACACGCTGCAACCCGTTATGGGGAGTTGTTGCACCATCTCTAAATCAGCAGTCCAACTTTCGATGGTTTGGTTTGGCAGGCCATAAATTAAATCGATACAGATGTTGGAAATGCCTCCTTGGCTTATTGTCCTTATCTTTGTGGCAATGGTTTCGCTGTTCGACTCTCGCCCTAGGCTTTCCCTAATGGTATTGTCGAAGGTTTGTACGCCTAGGCTAATTCTATTTACACCAGCCTCGGCAAGCGATTTTACCAGCGATGAACTGATGTTGCTAATGGTTGATTCAACGGTAATCTCGCATCCGTTTGCAAGCGGAATGTACTGATTAATTGAGTCCACTATCCTTACCAAATCCTTTGATGGAATTGCCGTTGGGGTTCCACCGCCAAAGTATACGGCCTTAAATGGTGCCGATTGTACCCAAGGAGTTTTGGCAGCTGAACGGATCTGGTTTATTATGGTTTCGACATACGATGTAATGATATGCTCTGGTAAGTTTGCATATCGGTTGTATATGCAGAACGAGCAGGTTTTGCTACAGAATGGAATGTGGATGTATAGGAGCCTTTCGGGATTCTGTGCTGGTTGATTTAGGATGGATTGAAATATTTTGGCCATTCCGCTTGCGGGTAAAGGCCTGAAAGGTAGCGCCCTTCGTGCTTGTGTGGGGCTTTTGAACCGGGTTTTAAATGGCAATTCCATTGAGTTTAACATCATACTTACATAGGATTTATTGTAAAAAAATATCGATCTATTTAAACCCCACCCTTTAACCTTTTGATCTCCTCCTTAAGCTCCTTCATCCTAATCTCGCGGTTGATGGTGGCCTCATGGAATCGCTCCAGGTCGACTATGCGCTCATTAAGCTCCTTGGTTTTCTCAATAACCTTCTCCTCAAGGCTGTTTTTGAGGTCAAGTAGTTCGTTCTCTGCCGCTTTCTTGTCGGTTATGTCGAGAAAAACCTCTAGCCTCGAAATGGTGCCATCGACGTTATTTAGGGGGATATCGTAAACTTCGTACAGCTTGCCATTCTTATCCGATTTCCACATCTGAACACAGGCTTCTCCTTTTATTACTTTATCGTGATTACAATTTTTGCAGGGAGAATTTAAGTTGTAGAGGTACTCGTAGCATAGTTCTCCATTATGTTTGCCAAACTCTTTAACCATTCGGCTGTTAAGAAATTCCATGTTGTAGTCTTTGTCTACAATATGGATGCCCAGTGGAAACTCATCGAGGATTTGTTTAAAGCGTTGGCGCTCGTTTCGGAGGTTTTCTTCTACCGATTTTCTATCGCTAACATCCATTAAGCTACCATAAATTCGAACCACTTTCCCATCAATAACCTCGGGCTGGCCGCTACTCCACACCCATTTTGAATTGCCTTTTGGGGTGGTGATTTTAAGCTCAAGGTCGTAAGGTTTGTTGTGTATAAATGCATTCTCAACTGCTTGCTCAAGGATTTTCCTGCTTTCCTCGTTAAATAGGCTATAGTTAGCCTCAAGGCTTGATGAGTCGAATGTGTTGGG
>DDWD01000221.1 GCA_002345825.1 Bacteroidales bacterium UBA2295 | reverse complement strand
CCCGAGCAATCGGGGCTTTTTTTTTGTCCTTTCATTAGCGCTTATCTATCTTTTACCCGTTAAGTTAGTCTCCCTAACAACCAACAAAACGATTAGTAGTTTTTTTACTTCTACTAATTTCGTGGATAAGACAAAGAATAAATAAGATGCAGTTTGTATCTTGACGGAAGAGAATCCACTTCGGTATTTAGTCTATATCAATTGAATCAATGCTACTCATATGTCTTCCCAGTAAAATAATACAGTAAAACCTTTATTTCAATATCAATTATCCTAATCTAAATAGCTGGTAAGTATATGTTATCCAATTAAATAGGTTGGTCTTGGGTGTCTGAATAATAGTCCTTTTTATGTAAAGTGCTATCTATTTTAATCGAACTTTACTCAATATACTCCAATTTTAACACAAAGGGGATAAATGTTTTTTGCCTATACTGTTAATAATATTTTAGTCTAATTATACTGATAATGAGGCTATAGCTTGTTTTAAAATTTTTCCATTTGAAATTATTTAGGCAAAGTTACATTCAGCTTAATGGAGTGTTTATCCGTAATATCTTTGCTAGGAATAGTCTTTCTGTTTTGGTAATTTTGCAAATTGCTAAATATCCAATGAAAAGGATTTGTCGAGGGAAATTATACCATTTTATTTAGGAATATTCACTCACCAAATGTAGTTTTCATTGAAACATTAATGCACAAATAACAAAAGGATATATGTTGATTAAACAGGTTTCTGTAAAAAGAGTATTTTTAATAACATCTACTCTAGTGGTCTTATCAGTAATATTGACAGCAATAATTGTTAGGGGAAACGTTGGGCTTTCTGGTAATATTAAATTATTTAGCCAACCTGATACTAGTCGTATTCAAAACCCTGTATATCAAGTTCCAATTCCTAATTCAATTACATTTGCTGGTGAACAAGTACCAATTCACCTTTTTGATATTCGTGAGAGTTTAGATAGAGAATTGCAGGTAAATACATATTGGCACTCACAAACCGTACTATTGTTAAAACGAGCGAATAGGTATTTCCCTGTTATTGAACCCATTCTTAAGGAAAAAGGCATTCCTGATGATTTTAAATATCTGGCTGTTGCTGAAAGCGCCTTAACTCAAGTAGTATCGCCTTCACAGGCAGTGGGTTTTTGGCAGATACTAGAAGGAACTGGACGGGAACTTAAATTGGAGATTAACGATGAAGTGGATGAAAGATACCACATCGAAAAATCAACCTATGCGGCTTGTGATTTTTTGCAAAAAAGTTATGAGCGTTACGGAAGTTGGACATTAGCTGCAGCCTCCTATAATTTTGGTCGAAATGGAATAAATCGTCAGATGGAGCGCCAGAAAAATGATAATTACTACGATTTGGTATTAGGTGAGGAAACCGGGCGTTACCTTTTCCGCATATTAGCCTTTAAACTCATTCATGAAAACCCAAACGCCTATGGGTTTCATCTAATGGCAAATGAGTTATATCCCCCTTTGAAGTATTATGAGGTAAAGGTAGATTCATCCATTACCAGTTTTGCTCAGTTCGCAACACAGTTCGCAACTAACTACAAAATATTAAAACTTTATAATCCCTGGTTGCGCGAAAGCTATTTGACCAATTCGGAGCGTAAAAGCTATACAATTAAAATTCCTGAAATCGGATTTAGAGAATCAGCTTATAACGAGGACTAAGCTGTTCATTTACAACATTAACCCAATAAATGGAAGTAAGCGCATTGTTTTATACTTGATTATATATTGAATGATTCCAATCAAAGGAGAGGCGCTTGAAATTTCTGTTCAAGGCGCTAGGGTTCACAACCTTAAAAATATTGACGTTGCTATACCCCGCAATAAGCTGACGGTGATCACGGGGCTAAGTGGGAGTGGGAAGTCATCTTTGGCTTTTGATACCATATATGCCGAGGGGCAAAGAAGGTATATTGAAACCTTATCGGCTTATGCAAGGCAGTTTCTGGGAGCTATGGAACGCCCCGATGTGGATAAGATAACGGGATTAAGCCCTGTGATATCAATAGAGCAAAAAACAACCAATCGTAACCCTCGCTCCACGGTAGGTACAGTAACTGAGATTTACGATTTTTTCCGCTTGCTTTATGCTCGCGCATCCATAGCCTACTCAATGAATACAGGTGAGGAGATGGTGCGTTACACCGATGAGCAGATAGTTAAGCTTATAGTTAAAAATTTTGATGGGAAAAAGGTGGCTATTCTCGCGCCCATTGTTAGGGGGCGCAAAGGCCATTATCGTGAACTGTTTGAACAGCTTCGGAAAAAAGGATATCTATATGCAAGGATAAATGGTGAGATAAAAGAATTACGCCCAGCCATGAAACTCGATCGTTACAAAACGCATCACATCGAGTTACTTGTTGATAAGATGAAGGTTTCTGGCGATGATATCAAAAGGTTAACAGCTTCAGTCAATACTGCCATGGGACAGGGCAAGGGAACCATAATGATTTTTGATATGGATTCGGAGATTAATCGCTACTACAGCCGAAACCTGATGTGCCCTTCCTCGGGCATTGCTTATGAAGAACCAGCGCCTCACACATTTTCGTTTAACTCTCCCAAGGGAGCATGTCCCCGGTGTAACGGCTTAGGTGTTGTTGCTGAGGCTGATATGAAAAGGATTATCCCCGACCCCAAGTTGAGTATTAAAAAGGGAGGTATACAGCCTTTGGGTCCTTATAAAAGTACGCTGATCTTTTGGCAGCTCGAAGCCATTGCGGCTAAGTATGGTTTTTCGATTAACGATTCCATAGATAATATCCCCGAGGATGCAATGAATGTGATTCTGTATGGATCGGAGGAACAGTTTACCTTACGCAATGCCGAACTTGGTGTTAGATCGAACTACTTTCTTAGCTTTGAGGGAGTAATCAATTATATTCATAGCTACCATAATAATGATGAGATGAATGGCCGTGGGCCAAAGTGGGCACAGCAATTCATCCAGCACGTTGTTTGTCCAGTATGCGATGGATCGAGATTAAAGCCAGAGGTTAAATGGTTTCGGATTGATAATAAAAGCATCTCGGATGTAGCAAATTTGGATATTGAAGATTTGGCCTTTTGGCTCAAAGGGCTAGATGATAGGCTTAACACTAAGCAAAAGGCAATAGCCACTGAAATACTAAAGGAGATCCGTGAACGCGTAAGCTTTTTACTTGATGTTGGATTGGGTTACCTTTCGCTTAACAGAGGTGCAGCATCCCTTTCGGGTGGAGAGAGCCAGCGAATACGCCTTGCTACGCAAATTGGATCGAAGCTAGTTAATGTACTTTATATTCTGGATGAGCCAAGTATTGGCCTACATCAGCGCGATAATGTGAGGCTAATCGAGTCGCTTCAACAACTTCGCGATTCAGGAAATTCAGTGATTGTGGTGGAGCATGATGAGGAGATGATTCTATCGGCTGATCATGTAGTGGATATTGGTCCCCACGCCGGCCGACTTGGGGGAAAAATAGTAGCACAGGGAACACCTCAGGAGGTAGCGTCTTCACAATCACTAACTGCTAAGTATTTGAATCATGAACTGGAGATTCCAATTCCCGAGAAAAGGCGCGAGGGGAGCGGTGAAAACATCTCTATAATTGGGGCAATTGGCAATAATCTTAAAGAGATTTCGGTTAAGATACCCTTGGCAAAATTTGTTTGCGTAACGGGTGTTTCGGGTAGCGGAAAGTCTACGCTAATCAACGAAACGCTGCACCCAGCCCTCAGCAAAAAATTGTATCGAGCAATGGATGAGCCCTTGCCCTATAAATCTCTAGAAGGGTTAGAGCATATTGATAAGGTTGTGGAGGTTAGCCAAGCTCCAATTGGTCGAACTCCTCGTTCAAATCCAGCCACTTACACTGGAGTTTTTACTGATATCAGAAAGCTTTTCGAAATGACTCCCGAGGCCAAGATTCGTGGTTATAAAGCGGGGCGCTTTTCGTTTAATGTAAAGGGTGGTAGATGTGAGGTGTGCAAGGGTGCGGGGGTACAAACCATTGAGATGAATTTTTTGCCCGACGTATACGTAACCTGCAAGGGCTGTAATGGGCGTAGATATAATCGCGAAACGCTCGAAGTTAAATATAAGGGGAAAAGTATTAGCGAGGTGCTTGATATGACCATCAATCAAGCTGTTGAATTTTTTGCAAATATTCCATCAATATACCAAAAGATTAAAACCTTACAGGATGTTGGTTTGGGGTATATCACACTAGGACAGCAATCTACAACCTTGTCGGGTGGCGAGAGCCAGCGAGTTAAGCTTGCAAGCGAGCTAGCTAAGCGCGACACAGGCCAAACGCTTTACATCTTGGATGAGCCAACTACAGGGTTGCATTTCGAAGATGTAAGGGTACTGCTTGAGGTGCTTAACCGATTAGTTGATAAAGGCAATACTGTAATCGTAATTGAGCATAATTTGGATGTAATTAAAGTGGCTGACCATATTATTGACCTTGGCCCTGAAGGGGGAGGGAAGGGTGGCCAAATTGTTTGCGAGGGTACTCCAGAGCAGGTAATACTTAGTAAAAAGGGGTATACATCGGAATTTTTGCACAGACATATTCACCGGAATACGAAAATGCCTATAGGCGGTTAGAGAAACATACAAGAGCAATAAACAAGAAAAGATCGTGATTAATCGCGATCTTTTCTTGTTATAAAGTTTTACAATCCCAAATATTGGGCTTGATTAAGGTATTGTGTATACTAAATATCAATGTTAGCATACTTCGCATGCTTTTCAATAAACTCTCTTCGCGGAGGAACCTCATCGCCCATTAGCATGGAGAATATTCTGTCGGCTTCGGCTGCGTTGGCAATTGTAACCCTCCTTAATTTCCTTGTTTCCGGATTCATAGTGGTGTCCCAAAGTTGCTCAGCATTCATCTCACCCAAACCTTTGTACCTTTGTATATGAACAGAACCTTCTCGCCCTTTGCCAAGTTCATCGATGGCTTGACTTCGCTCCTCTTCGCTCCAGCAATATCGCTCTTCCTTGCCTCTCTTAATGAGGTATAATGGTGGGGTAGCGATGTACAGATATCCTTCGTTAATAAGGTCGTTCATATAGCGGAAAAAGAATGTCATAATCAGGGTAGCAATGTGACTTCCGTCCACATCGGCATCGGTCATAATTACAACTTTATGATACCTAATCTTCTCAAGATTCAGAGCCTTGCTGTCCTCTTCGGTTCCAATACTTACCCCCAAAGCAGTAAACATGTTCTTTATTTCTTCGTTCTCGAAGATTCGATGCTGCATAGCCTTCTCCACGTTCAGAATCTTACCCCTAAGTGGCATGATGGCTTGGAATTTTCGGTCGCGACCTTGCTTTGCTGTACCTCCTGCCGAGTCGCCCTCAACCAGGAATAATTCGGTTTGTGAAGGGTCTTTCTCGGAGCAGTCAGAGAGTTTACCTGGTAAGCCCGAGCCAGATAGTACAGTTTTGCGTTGTACTAGTTCTCGAGCTTTTCGAGCAGCATGGCGTGCTTGAGCCGCTAGGATTACTTTCTGTACAATGGTACGTGCATCTTTTGGATTTTCTTCCAAGTAGTTGCTAAGAGCCTCGCTCACAGCTTGGTCAACAGCTAAACTCACCTCTGAGTTTCCCAACTTGGTTTTTGTTTGCCCTTCGAATTGAGGCTCGGCAACTTTTACAGAGATAATGGCTGTGAGGCCTTCTCTGAAATCGTCGCCGCTGATATCGAACTTAAGTTTCGATAGCAACCCAGACTCATCGGCGTATTTTTTTAGTGTACGGGTAAGGGCCCTTCGAAAACCGGTGAGATGTGTTCCACCCTCAATGGTGTTGATATTGTTTACATACGAATGGATATTTTCCGAAAACGAGGTGTTGTACTGCATTGCAACATCAACGGGCACCTCATTTTTATTAGATTCGATGTGTATGGTAGTTTCAATTAACGATTCGCGTGTAGCATCAAGGAACTCGACAAACTCTTTAAGACCCTCTTCGGAGTAGTACTCCTCTGATCGATATTTACCACCATTTCCATTTTCCTCCAGCTCGCGTTTATCTATAATGCTTAATCGAACGCCTTTATTCAAGAACGCTAACTCGCGAAGCCTCGATGCCAGTATTTCGAAACTATACTCTGTCGATTGAGTAAAGATAGTGTCATCTGGGAGGAATGTTATTTTTGTCCCCGATTTATCAGTTTCCCCTATGTGCTCAACTGGTGCAAGGGGTACACCCTTGCAATATTCCTGCCTCCAAACCTTCCCGTCGCGGTAAACCTCGGCAACGAGCACTTTAGATAGTGCATTTACGCATGAAACACCAACACCGTGTAAACCACCTGAGACTTTATACGAACCTTTATCGAATTTACCACCAGCATGTAGTACGGTCATTACAACCTCAAGAGCCGATCTTTTTTCTTTCTCGTGATAATCAACTGGTATACCACGCCCATCATCAATAACAGTTATGGAGCCATCCTCGTTAATTTCAACATCAATTTTTGTACAGTAGCCACCAAGTGCTTCGTCAATTGAGTTATCAACCACCTCGTAAACCAAGTGGTGTAAACCTCTGCTGCCGGTATCGCCAATGTACATCGAAGGACGCTTTCGTACAGCATCGAGCCCCTCAAGTACTTGAATGCTTTCGGCAGAGTACAATTTTCCCTCAACTATAGGGGCGTTAACCAACTTCTCGTTTTCTAAATTATCCATATAAAATCTACTTCAAGTAAAACAGTCAGTGTAATAGTATTAAACTACTGATTTTCAGTAATTTTCATTGAAATTAAAAATACTTTCAAAGATAGCAAAAATATCGTAAGAATTATCTTTTTTTTGCAATTTTTTGATGCAAACGCACTCTTATAACTGACACAATATCAGTGATTTGATAATTTTTGGTTGAGTTTAAAAATTACCTTATTACAATTGATAGATTTTGGGCTGTTCAGATGGATATTTCCTTAGCTATAATTTTAAAAGGCGTAGGTTATTCCACCTTGCATATTGAATTGTTGCGTTGGATATAAATACCATAGATGGTATCGATTTGCAGTAATATTGTTGATATTTAGGAATCCCGATACTCTTTTGTTGAGTCTATACTCTAAACCTAAGCTCAAATCCATAATCCCATCAATTTCAATCACCTCTCCTCCAAATCCTTGCACGTCTCTTTGCCCTTCGATGTAAAAACCTAAGTTTGCTATGATCTTATCTTTTAGGTTATACGATAGGTTTGCCCGTCCAATATAATTGGGTTTGTGCCAAGGGGAGGCCAGTTCATTCATTGTGTAGGAATTATACTCGGCCTGAATGGCAAGTTTAATTGATGTGGTTGGGGCAATGGTTAGCTCACCAACAAGATGTTTATGCTGTATATTGTCGTAAACCACCTCGAATTGATTACCAAGGAATGCATTGCTTGGGTCAATACTGTTTACAAAGAAGTATGCACTATCTACGATAGAGTAGCTGGCCGATATGTTGTATGCTACACGGGAACTAAGATTCCCTTTCATCCCTCCTTTTACTATGAATTTGTGGCTTGTGTTGGCTGTGTTAATGCCTGGTGTAGCCCAGGGGTTCTCCGCTAGAATTTTGGCGTAGTGGTTATCTTCTAGGTAACCTTTAAACTGAAAATAAGGAATAAAGTAATTGCCAATTACATCATAGGATAGCAGGGCAATGGGGTAGAAATGGGATTGAGTACCCCACTCATTCATTTCAATTATTGCAGAAACTCCCGCCTGAGTACGCCATTGCTTACCAAAAAGTCCTATCCAAGGCGCAATGTTTAAAAGGGTTTGGTTTGCGTTAGTAAGGTTTGTTTCAGCTGCGTGATGCTTAAAACTAATATTGGCGCCAATCTTCTCAATCTTAAAGAATTTATCAAGGTTTGCCTTAATCTCAAAGGTATTCTGATGATTAGAATACATATCGCTGAAGTTGGTGTACCTAGTATTAATTTTATAGTTTAGATGTAACGAGTCGGTATGCGTTGTGTAGTAGTTAAGCCCCAGGTTAACATATTGCTGTTTTTGCTTTTCAATATCGGATGGCATAGGGAGAGCGGCCTGAGTTGTGTCGTAGCCGTAGAAGCCATAGCTGTAATTAGAGAAGTTTATGCCACCATCCAGAGCCGATGCTTTAAAAATCTTTTTACCAAAAGCTGACACGCCAAATTGTTGAAACTTTCCAGGAACCTTCTCCCCGTTATCTAGTTTAATCCTTCCAAATGAGCCATTGTATTTTAGTGAAGCGCCATAGGAATAATCTTTTTGCCTGGTGCTTGAAAAGTATATTTGGGCCATTGGTGATGTGTAGTTTCCAAATCCAGCCTTTACATATCCCCAGTTAGCTCGGGTTAGCGGTTCGGCAACCATTCTAGCAGGCGAGATCAGATTAATTGGAAAATCGATGGTAACTGGCCTAAGGGTCAGGTTATACGAGAATGTTGGTTCTATTCGTATAGTATCTTCAACTTGTGGAAGCATGTTGAGTTTAAACGCATCGGAAATGCTCGGCTCATAAGGGCGTACAACTTGAACCTGCTGTGTTAGGTTGTTATTATCCTTATCCTGTTGAGCATAAAGTTGAACGTTGCTGAAAAAAGAGAGGATTAACCCTATGATAATTGCTGTTCTATTTTGCATAATTATTTGCTTATCAATATTTAAAATCATATGCCAAATACAAAATTAGTTATTCCACTCAAGTTGGATTGTGTCGTTGGCGGTGTTCTGTTGTTTCTCCTTTTCTTTTATGATTAGCTGGGTTAGGAGTTTTGACGCTTCATCGATAATCCCATCGTTTGTTTCGGTGTAGCCGTCAATAACACTTTGCAATGTGGCTTTCGCTTGGAAAAAATCATCGCGTTTGGCGTAAATTTCAGCTAGTATCATAAAGCTTTTGGCTAGCCAGTGCTGGTGCGGGGTATTTCGCTCGGCAAAATTAAAGACCTCATTTTCTGCCTTTTCAAGTTCGCCCGAGTCGTAATAAATCTTCACCATCCTATACTTGGCCTCAGCACCTTCTTGGGTTTTCAGATTGCTCGACACGTAGGCAAATTCGTCGAATGCCTCAGATGTTCTATTGAGCACGAGTAGCGATTTGGCTTTGGTGAATCGAGCCTCGCGCTCAATCTCGCCAGGTAGTTTATCGGTAATCAGAACCTTATTGGCAGCATCTACCACTTCGCTGTGCCTTTCTAAGTATTTAGCTGTTCGTAACATACCAATTCGTGCCTCCTGTAAGCTCGATTTTAAGTCGGCCAGAGTTTCAAGTAGTTTGAACACCTCATATGCGTCGGCATACTTTTCTTGCTTCATATAGATTTCAGACGAGGCAAGCAACGTTTGCTCAGTAAATGGATTCTTTTGGCGCTGTATTACCTGCGAGTAGGAATCTAAGGCCTTGTCGAGCCTGCCATTCCTGTGATGGCAATCGGCAATGTAGAAGTGGGCATTTAGCACGAAGCTGCCGCGAGGAAAATCGTCTAAGTATTTAGTGAGGTTTTGTATAGCCTTTTGGCAATCGCCTGCCATGTATTGTCTTTCGGCCGAGATGTAGGAAAGTGAATCCTTTTCGGCCATGCTAACGCTGCCTAAGCTGCCCAAATTTGATGCGTAGGAAAAGTACTCATCTACATTCCCCTTATCAACATAAATGTTTCGGATGCCAACCAAGGCGTTTTTTGCATCTGCCGAACCAGGAAACTCCTCAACTACTCGTTTGTAGTAACGCATTGCATTGTCGGAGTCGTTATTGTTGTATGCAGCTATTCCAAGCTGAACCAATGCTCGCACAAAGTATGTGCTTCCTGGAAAATCTTTTTGAATGCGAGTGTAATGCTTAATGGCTTCCTCGCTTTGGTTAAGAGCCAAGTTTGTTTCGGCAAGTTCGAATAGCGCATCATCGGTATAGCTTGAATTAGGGTAGTTATCTATGAGTTTGGATAGCTCCTCAATTTTTTTCTGGGGTCTATCAACTAGTCCGAATGCTATACCACGCTGTAGTATAGCGTAATCCACATCAATGGTATTGGTGAGGATTGCATTCTCATAGTAATCCAAGGCCACCCAATACCTTCGCTGGATGTAGTACGAATCGGCAATTCGGTTGTAGGCATCGCCAAGGAATTGGGTTTTGCTCTTATTGGTTAGCGTGGTGTACTTGCGGAACCATACCGTGGCGTCGTCGTAATTTTTTTGTTTAAAAAGCGCATAGCCTAGGTTGTAATGTGCCAGCTGATACTCAGGCAAGTCGAATGCGCCGGGTGATAGCAGGAACTGTTCGTAATCGTTGGCTGCATTCGCAAAATCCTCAAGCCTGTAGTACGACTCTCCTCTCCAGTAAAGGCTAAGGGCAAGAAGTTTGTCGCTAAACTCGGGGTATTTTAACGAAAGAGTAAATTTATCGATAGCCTCTTGGAAATTGAGGTTTTGGAAAAGCTCAATGCCCCTGTAAAATGCAACGCGCTGGTATGCTCTCCTTATTGAAGCATCTTTGTTTGATATTTTATCGAGCGATTCGAGTGCTTGCCCATAGTTCTTGGTGTTGGTATAGGCTAAAACCAGATAGTTGTAAGCCTCGTTGATTCTAGGGCTATTGGGGAAAAGTTGTATGTACTGTTGGAATGCTTCAATTGCTTCGTTAAATGGGTTGTAAAGCGTTTCGTAAGTGATTTTGGCAAAGTTAAATAGTGCATCCTCCTTTATGGAGAGGTCAAAATCGGTTTTCGAAGCCATTGAGAACGCTTGTCGTGCTTTAGCTTTCATATCGAGTTTTAGGTAACAATCGGCCAAGTGGTAGTTGGCATTCTGACTAAGCGTGTCTTCTTCGGTTGGAACCCGCTCAAGATACTTAATGGCTTCGTCAAATTTAAAATTACGGTAGTAAATGAATCCAACCAAATAATTATCCTCACGGGTAAGGTTGTTGGCTTTTTCGATGAACTGCTCAATGTACGGAATAGCCTGCTCGTATTGCCTAAGCCTGTAGTACGATTCGCCAATAAGGCGAGCTATTTCCGGGGCACGATGAGCATTTGCCGATTCGAGAATAGGCGGTGCATACTCAATCACTTTGCTGTACTGCCTCTGCAGGTAGTATATTTGTGAGATGTAGTAGGGCACAAGCGGAGCAAAGGTTTCGTCGTTGCTTAGCTTCTCAAAACCCTTAAGCGCCGTTGCGTAGTTCTTTTGGTCGTAGGCTATGTGAGAGTAGTAGTAGGTAGCAGGGCCAGAATATTTATTTTTAATATCTTTGATTTCAAAGAAAGCCCGGCCTGCCAAATCGGGCTCGTTGAGCATAAATTGGCTATATCCTAGTTTGAAAAGCAGCTCGGCCCTCTGATCGGCATCAAGTCCATTCCGGTTGGTTTGTCCAAACCAGTATACTGCATCGTTATATTTTCGTTCGCGGTAGCGTAGCTTAGCTAGTTCAAAGTATCCAGTATTGACCTTCTGATTATCAGGGTAATTGTTTATAAACGTGCGCATGAGGTACTCGGCATCCTCATTGAACAGCTCAATGGCGCAAAGGGCATTGTAAAATTCGGCTTCACCCTTTATGTGCAGCTCGTTAGGGTTTGAATGTTTTGAAGCCAACTCAAATTGTTTTTGCGCCGAAACAAAGCTCCCTTTTTCGTAGAGGTCTATGCCATCGCGAAGATATTTGTCGGGGTGAGTATGGTGTACTGTCTCCTGAGCCATTGCTCCCCAGCCAATTACAAGTGCTGTGAGCGTAACAAGTGCTCGTAACGATTTTTGAAACATAGTTTTAGGCTTAATTTTGGTGTAAAAATACAAATAATGCGATTAAGCTTTGGCTAATCGGTTTGCATTATATCAACAGCAAACTGTTGATAACTTAATAATATTGTACGATAAGGCCAGTTCTTGATCTTCGGTGGGTTGAATTAACAATTTTTATGGTTTAGCTGTTGTATGTAGGTATGTATAGATATATTTGTGTTTAACCTAATAATGTTTTATGGCTAACCTAATTGCAATAGTAGATTCAAACGATAATGTAACCGGATACGACGAGAAGCAGAAAGTGCATGTAGAGGGTATGTTACATAGGGCCTTTTCCATATTTGTATTCAATTCAGATGGCAAGCTTATGTTACATCAGCGTGCAATGGGGAAATACCACTCGCCTGGGCTATGGACTAATACATGCTGTAGCCATTTACCAGCGGGAATGGAGATGGAGCAGGCTGTTCACCAACGGCTGATGGAAGAGATGGGGTTTGATGTTGATCTGGAATTTATTGAAAAGTTTCATTATCGTATTGATTTTGACAACGGGTTAACTGAGAACGAGATAGATCATATTTATATTGGATTTTACGATGATCATCCCAAGCCTGATGCCAATGAGGTGGAGCACTATGATTGGATTGGCTTACCCGATTTGAAGAATGATATTGAATTAAATCCACAGAAATACACTTACTGGCTAAAGCATATCATGAAACACCATTATACCGATTTGCTTGTAGCCTTAGAGAAAAAAGAAAAGTTACAGCGCTAGCATTGATAAATCATCAGCTATATCAGCATTAAAGTTTAATACGTCGTAAGCGCAAGCTGTTACTTACCACCGATACTGAGCTAAGGGCCATAGCCATTCCTGCTATCATCGGATCGAATTGAAATCCAATTATTGGGTAAAGGATACCAGCAGCCAGCGGAATGCCAATTATATTGTATATAAATGCCCAAAACAGATTTTGCTTTACTGTTCGCATTGTTAGTTTCGAGAGCCTAATGGCTGTGACGATATGAGTTAGCTCTGAACTGATTAGGGTGATTTTTGCCACATCCATAGCAATATCCGAGCCTTTGCCCATGGCAAAGCTAACATCGGCTAGGGCAAGGGCGTGCGAATCGTTTATTCCATCACCTACCATTCCCACAACTTTGCCCTGGTTTTGTAGATGCTCAACAAACTGGGCCTTTTCATGTGGTAGCATCGACGATTTGAAGCGGTCAATTCCAACTTGCTTTGCTACAATGCTTGCTGTTTGCTCGTTATCACCCGTTAGCATAATGGGTTCAATGCCCGATGATTTTAAGCTGGCAATGGCTTTTGCCGATGATTCTTTTATCTTATCGGCTATTGCTATTATTGCAATTATTTTGTGCCTATTGGTAAAGAACATTGTGGTTTGCCCCTTTGCACTCCATTGCTCTACTAATTGGGCTACAGTTTGGGGTATGGCTATTTTGTTGGTTTTAAGTAGTTTGCTATTCCCAACAAAAAAATCCTCATTGTTGTGGCTGGCATTTATACCCATTCCGGCTTGAACCTCAAACTTGTCAACTGGAATATACTTAGAGTTATCTTTAAGTGAACTAACTATTGCCTCTGCCAGGGGATGTTCCGACTTACTCTCGATGGAGTATAGCAACGATTTGTAGCGATTGAGTTCGTCATAATTAACATACCATTGCAAATTTGTTACGGTGGGTTTTCCTTCGGTAATTGTTCCCGTTTTGTCAAGCACAATGGTGTTTAGCTTGTGGGCAATCTCCAGGCTTTGAGCATCTTTAATAAGAATGTTTTTTTCGGCACCTTTGCCTATACCTACCATCATGGCTGTAGGGGTTGCTAGTCCAAGGGCACAAGGACAAGCAACTGCCAGTACAGTAACCAATGCAACAATACCCTGAACAACACCTTGATCTCCACCCAGAGCAACCCAAGCACCAAAACTTAACAATGCAATTGCCATGACGATTGGCACAAAAATACCAGCAACCTTATCGGCTAGCTTTTGCACGGGCGCCTTTGACCCTTGCGCTTCTTCCACCATTTTTACAATTTGGCTTAATATGGTTTCCGAACCAACCTGTTCGGCAGTCACTGTTAACGACCCTTTCTGATTAGCCGTTCCGGCAAAAACTTTATCGCCCATTTTCTTCTCCATAGGGAGTGGTTCTCCAGTGATGCTGCTTTCATCAACAAAAGAAGTGCCGTCGAGAACTTTACCATCTACAGGAACTCTTGCCCCAGGTTTAACCAGCACATGCTGGCCAATTTGCAATGCTGAGATATCAATTTCTTTTAACGAATTGTTCTCAATTATCGTAACCCTATCGGGTTGCAAACCCATTAATTTTCGGATTGATGATGATGTTTTACCCTTGGCTCGCTCTTCAAGCCACTTCCCCAGAAGAATGAATGTAATTATTACTGAGGCAGACTCGAAATATACGTGGGGAGTAAGCCCGCGGCTAAGTAAAAATTCGGGATAAAGGGTATTTAGTAGGCTAAAAATAAATGCGATTCCAGTGCTGAGGGCCACAAGAGTATCCATATTTGCTTTGAAGTGCGCTGCTTGTTTCCAAGCATTGGTGAAGAATCCTCGTCCAAACCAGAAAATTATTGGAACGGAAAAAACCATCGAGATGATTGCAGAAAACTCCCAATGCATGAAAAACATTCCCAAAGTGAAAACAGGAAGGGTTAGGATGCCTGCCCAAATCGTTCTTGCTCGCATTTTTGTGTATTCCTGTTGGCGAACATTTTCGGTTGCCTTATGGTCATTTTCGTTATCAATTAGTAGGTCATATCCCACTGAGCGGATAGCCTGCTGAAGGTTTTGGGGTGTAGTCAACTGAGGATCAAAATTAACCCATGCCGTTTGGTTGGAGAGGTTTACACCAGCATCAGCAACTCCGGCAAGGCTTTTTAGCATACTTTCTACACTTGCCGAGCAGCCAGCACACGACATCCCGGTTACGGGATATATATGTTTTTCTGTTTTCACGTTTAAGAATCTTTTTTTGTAGAACAAAGTCCAACACTTTATGTTTGCCTTAGGTTGATTTAATCCCTAAGGTTAAACATTTATCTGAACAACCAGCAAAATTAACTATTTGTCCAATTATTAGATAGATAAGTGAGGGATAATGCCCTATTTGGGATTGTGAATAAAGCGCATTATGTGTATTCTATTTTTAGACTCGGTTAACGTGTGTTAAATCGCACAAAACTATTTTATGGTTTTTGGTTTTCTGTCTACTTTTGTGGGGCAAAACAAAATTTTTTAGGATTTTTTTGTATAAGCCGCAACATAGTATTGTTAGTATTGGCATAAATTTTGCATAAGTCATTCTCGGTTTGCAGAACAAAAACAGTAAGTGTTACTAATAAATTATTTAAAAAAATATTGCCATGTCAGTATCGGAAATTTACAGCAAGGTTAAATGGTTGTTACTCGTGAATTTTAATGTAAAAGATATTGTAAATTATTATAATGCCGATCTAAAAACGGATCTTGGTATGGATGGTTGGGATGTAAACCTGCTTCTGTATCTAGTGGAAAGCACATTTGATGTCAGGCTTAAGAGCGGGATTGAGAAGGATGTTTCGCGTTTAGATCAGCTGGTTTCTTTGGTTTATGAAGAAAGTAAATCCTCTGAAAGGTATAAGCAGATTGCTTAGCTAATGTGTTAAAGCCCTAGTGATTTATTTTGCTTTCCCCCCTTTCTATTTTCCCCAACCTGTATTTATAATCCCCATTTATGCTTTTCATTTTACCTCACCTTATTGTTGAGGCGTTAAAATTATGTTAGCCTGTGATTCGCTAGATCACCGGCTATAAAGGCTGTTGTGTGCTCTTTTCCTTGATGTTATACAGTTTGATGGTGTCGAGATTTTGTGTGTGTTAAATTATTGTAAAACAAGAAAACTTTTTTAGTTAATATAGTTTTGGCGATTATCTTTGTGCCGTCAAAAAATTCAGATCAGTTATGGAAGTTAAAGAAAAAATATTGAAGGGAGCCGCTGAGCTATTCATTAGGGATGGGGTTCGGAAGGTAACGATGGATCAGTTAGCATCATCGCTTGGTATATCGAAACGAACTATCTACGAAAATTTTAGGGATAAGGAAGATCTTATTAGGAACTTTTTGACTAAAGTTATTAACGAGCACAAAAGCGGATTAGTAAAAATAATCAATAGCTCCGACAATGTTATTGAGGCGCTGTTTCGATTTGGCATATATAATCGCGATAGCATTGCGGGTACAAATCCTCAGTTCTTCGAGGATCTTGAGAAATACTACGCTGATATGTTTGAAGCAATCAAAAAATCAGAAAAAATTGGGAACGGTGAAGTTTCGTACCTTATACTAAAACGCGGAG
>DDWD01000155.1 GCA_002345825.1 Bacteroidales bacterium UBA2295 | reverse complement strand
CATCCTCAAGTTTCGATGCAAGTTCTAGTGTCCAATACATATAATTATTGTAATTAGTTGATTGACAAATATTTATGCTTTTATCTGTTAATGCAAATATATAAAAAAAAGTAAATCACACTTTAGGTTTCCAAGGAATTTGCTCAATTTTAAGATTTTTAGCTAACAATCGAGAAAAAGTAAAGAAGAAATCGCTTAACCTATTGATGTACTTTATAACGTTCTCGGGCAATGGCGACTCCTCAGCTACGCTAATGGCTAAACGTTCGGCTCTGCGGCATATTGTGCGTGCCACATGGCAAAGCGAAACGGCTTGATGGCCGCCCGGAAGCACAAACGACGTTAACGGTTCAAGCTGCGCGTCCATCTTATCAATTTGATGCTCCAGTAATTCAATGTCGGCACTGGAAATAGTTGGAAGTTTCACTTTGCAATCGTCACAATCAGCGGCAAGAATCGAAGCGCAACTCATTAGCCTATCAAGCACTTCGGCCAGAACAGCTTTCCATTCCTTTTCAATCACCTCCTGATCGCGCAGAAGGGCAACAAATGCCATTAATTCATCTACAGTACCGTAGGCATCAATGCGCGGATGATTTTTTGGCACTCGTTTCCCTCCAATTAGCGAGGTCGATCCCTTGTCTCCGGTTTTAGTATATATCTTCATAAATGTTAGGTTCTAACTTTAAGCTTTTATCGTAGTAATGCATAATACCAAAAAAAGTTCAAAATAACTAAAAAACGCATCAATTAAAGAAGAATATTGCTGGATATTTTGGTTCCAAAGTAACCCCTTACCATTCGAAAAATAATCCAAAATCAGTCTCAATGGATGTATATGCTGAGGGAGCAAATGAAATGTTTTCTGTAGCACTACTCTGGGTTGTCCATTCGTAGGTTGTTATTTGGTAGTTTAGCGTTCTTTTGGAGTATTCGGCAGCTGCCCGTACTTTTATGCCTAATGTTGATTTAGATAGGTTAAATAGCCTGAATCGAAGTTCGATTTCGGGGAATAGGTACAGATTCGGATTTTTACCAACAGCATAGGAGTACATCCGTTTGTAATTCCCATTAATCTGCTTCTGAACAATTTTTGTGTCCAGTTCCGAAACCCATCGTAAACCAACCTGTGCCCTAATATTTCCAATGAACCAGCTATTCTCGTACCTAAGCTCGGGCCCAATAGCCAACCCCATATTGTACATGCTTTTTTGCCTGTAGTTAAGGTCAAGATCAGCAAACATACCGGCATCATGCTCCCAGTGAAATTGGTTATATTCATCTATGTACTGAGAGTATCCTATGAAACTGGCACCAATTCCAATATTTTTCCAAGGTAAATAGCTGAAAGCAAAGTTGTACTTTACGGGAGCCAAATCGGAATACATACCTACTACAGCATTAGCATACATATTGTTGCTAAACTCAAAATTGCCCGTGAAGGCAATGTAAAGAAGTTCGCCTGTAAAATTATCGGTATAAATGTAGTTGAGAAAGTTGAGGTTGCTGGGTGTTTGAGGGTTTTCGCAGTAAACCCCTTGATTCCCAACGCTAAAACCCACCTGTGTTTTTTTTATTAATTGAGCACTTGTGATTAAGGGTAGTATGAGCAAAGCCACTACAATTATTTTCAATTTGAGCATAGTTCGCTTTCCGTTTGCTAGTCGATAATGTCAATAATTGCTGTGTTTAGCTCTATTTCGCTACCATCCGAGAGTTGAAAGAAGACTGTGAATTGTGCCTGTTCATTCTTTATGGGTACTTGCAAAAATGCATTAAAACGAATAGCCGATTCCATGGTAGGTGTTACATTCTGATCGTTTATTACCTCGAGCAGTGGTGAGTATAAGTCAAGATGTGAACCGTATTGCTCTTGACCAACAAAGTATTCCGTAATATCATCACCCGACTTTATATCAGAGTTGATATCGAAAATGGTATAAATTCTGAAATCCTGAACTGAGGGCGTAGGTAAGTACATTAGGGAACAATCGCATGACCATGCGCTGGCTGAAGCAAAACCTAAATTTAGCTGGTTGTTATGCTTAGCATTCAGGGAACTGTACAAGTAGCTATCGGTTGAGTCGTAAAGCGATATGCTGAATGCAATGGCCGAACGATGCATTACATTTACCTCCAATATTCCAGGATATCGCCCAGAATTGTCAATGTTTGCAATTTCGAGTTTGTTGGGGGTATAGTAATAAATGGTTTCATCACAATTGCAGCCACCAATAATCGCAATGCAACTCTGGATTACGCTGAATGCTGTTATTACAAAAAGTATTTTAACTATTTTGAAAAGCCTAGCCATCAATCTGCTTACTCTTCGTTAAGCACAACCGCCTGCTTCATAGTGGGATTCGGGTTAATCTTGTCCGATTCAATTATTCCATCCCTAAGTCGTATTACTCTGCGAGCATGAAGCGCAATGTCCTCTTCGTGGGTAACTACAATTATGGTGTTGCCCTGGTCGTAAATCTCCTCAAAAAGGTTCATGATATCGATAGAGGTTTTTGAGTCGAGGTTACCGGTGGGCTCATCGGCAAGTATAATGGACGGATCGTTAACTAATGCGCGGGCAACGGCAACCCTTTGGCGCTGACCACCCGATAGCTCGTTAGGCTTATGTTCCATACGGTCGGTGAGGCTAACCTTGGTTAAGGCCTCTTCGCCCATTTTAAGCCTATCGGGCTTACCAATGCCGGCATAGATAAGGGGTAGCATAACATTTTCGAGAGCTGAGTAGCGGGGAAGGAGGTTAAACGTTTGGAAAACAAAACCAATCTCCTTGTTCCTTATTTCAGCAAGCCTGTCATCTTCCAACTTGCTAACATCGGTTCCATTTAGTACATATTTACCTGAGGTTGGCGTGTCAAGGCATCCCAAAATGTTCATCAATGTTGATTTTCCCGATCCAGAGGGGCCCATAATGGCCACGTACTCATTTTCGTATATTTGAAGCGATACACCCTCAAGAGCTTTTACAACTACAGATCCAACTTTGTAGTACTTTTTTATGTCTTCTATGTCAATTAATACTCTTTTTTCCATTGATATTTTATTTGAAATTAGCCCACGTTTGACTAAGCAAACCTACTAAAAGTTTATCTTAAAATGTTGTTTTGTTATCCCTTTTCTGAAAAAAACTACGCCCTGATGGAACAGATCAACACTTACGCTAACACTTTGGTGCTCGGCAATAACTTTCCATGCTTTATACATCTCCCTGCTCCAACGGATATCATCAAAAACAAAAATGGTGTTGCCGTTAATTTTTTTGAGGCATTGCTTAAAGTACCGTAAGGTTGGCTCGGCTTTGTGGTTCCCATCAAAAAAAACCAAATCAAGGGTAGGGAATAGATTTAGCGATTCGTTAAGTCCCTGCTCAAAATCACCTTCAATAAGCTTGATGTTGTTGAAGTTGAAAAGATCGAAGGAATTATGGGCTAGTTCTGCTCGTTGCCAGTCGCCCTCAAGCGTAATAACAGCTGCATCGGGGTTTGCGCTGGCTAGGTACATGGTGCTAACCCCAACTGATGTGCCCAGTTCTAGTATATTCTTTGAACCAGACCATTTGGCCAAGCGATAAAGGAAGGCTCCAACTTTTGGCGAAACGGAGGAATTCTTAATTACCGCACCCAACTTTTCCGATTTTTTCATCAATCTACTACCAGCACCGTAGTCGCTTGGGCCAACGCTTATGGAGGAGTCTATTTGCCAATTTCTAAACCATTCCACCTCGTTGGGTTCTTCGTAATTGTTCTTGTTTCCAAGAACCGAACGTGAAAAATCGTACACCATGGGTGAGTGAATACCATGCCCAGCCGTCGATTTGGCAAAGCATTTAAAAAGAACATAATCAGTAACAATATTTATGGAGTGTAGGATGTCAATCACTTTATTATTTTTTGCAATGTTACTAATTTAGCGAATATCCCAACACTTTATTGTATCAGTTGGGTCATTTTTTTAAAAAATCTGAAAACTAACTTTAATCAGGTGCTATATCTAATAAATTGATTGCTTTTATCCTGCATTTTATATTTTTGTCCTATGGCAATCAATCTTTCTACTGATATTATGTACCTGACAGGGGTTGGACCCAAGCGGGCCGAGTTCCTAAAATCGGAACTCAATATCCACACCCTAAAGGATATGTTATACTACTTCCCCTTTAGGTATGTCGATAGATCGAAGTTTTTCAAGATTTCTGAGATTACCGATGATTTGCCATACATACAGGTTGTGGGGAAAATTCTCCGTTTTCAGGAGGTTGGCGCAGGTAATAAAAAGCGATTAACAGCCATTTTTGCCGATGATACTGGAACCATGGAGCTGGTTTGGTTTAAGGGTTTAAAGTGGGTTGCCAAAAGCCTTAAGCCCAACGTGCCATATGTTGTTTTTGGCAAGCCAAATCTGTTTAGCGGTCGCTACAATATTGCGCATCCCGAGGTGGAAGATTTTAAACCAGGAGCCGATAGCAAAGGGCCATCGATACAACCCGTTTACAACACTACCGAAAAGCTTAAAAGCAACTACATATCAACTAAAACCATACTCAAGTTTCAGCAAGCCCTTAACGAGCTTATAAAAGATATTGTGTATGAAACCCTGCCTGCATACCTAATTGAGCAGATAAAACTTATGACCCTAAGGGAGGCTATGCATAATATCCATTTCCCAACATCATTATCGTTGCTCAAAAAGGCTCAGGCTAGGCTAAAATTTGAGGAGCTGTTCTATGTGCAGCTAAATCTTTTACATCAAAAGAGCACACGCTACCTAAAGGTTAAAGGCAATGTTTTTAGCGTGGTGGGCGATGCATTTAACCGTTTTTATGCCAATAATTTGCCTTTTGAACTTACGGGTGCGCAAAAGCGTGTTATTAAGGAGATTAGGCGCGATATGGGTTCGGGCAAGCAGATGAATAGGCTATTACAGGGCGATGTGGGTAGCGGAAAAACCTTGGTTGCGCTCATGTCGATGCTTATTGCTGTTGATAATGGTTTTCAGGCTTGCATTATGGCACCTACCGAGATCTTAGCCAATCAGCATTTCGAAACTATTTCGGGTATGCTTACAGGGCTCAATGTGAATGTGGGTTTGCTTACTGGTAGCTCCAAGCGTAGCGAGCGTGTTAATCTTCACGCTCAGCTTCAGGATGGGACAATGAATCTGCTAATTGGTACCCATGCGCTTATTGAGGATGTGGTGCAATTCAAAAATCTTGGGCTGGTAGTAATTGACGAGCAGCAACGCTTTGGCGTGGCACAACGGGCTAAGCTATGGGGAAAAAACATAAAACCACCCCACGTGCTGGTAATGACCGCAACGCCCATTCCACGTACCTTGGCTATGACCATTTATGGTGATTTGGAGGTGAGCGTAATCGACGAGATGCCACCGGGTCGTAAGCCCATTAAAACAATCCATTACACCGATACTAAGCGGAACTTGGTGTTTGGGCTTATGCGTGAGCAGATAAAGCAAGGTAGACAGGTTTACGTGGTGTATCCGCTGATTAACGAGTCGGAGAAGATGGACTATAAGGATTTAATGGATGGTTACAATAGCATTTCACGGGCATTTCCACCACCCCAGTATGTCACAGTTGTGGTTCACGGT
The DNA here is from genome assembly GCA_002345825.1 of Bacteroidales bacterium UBA2295. Taxonomy (GTDB): domain Bacteria; phylum Bacteroidota; class Bacteroidia; order Bacteroidales; family Tenuifilaceae; genus Perlabentimonas. The sequence goes on along the minus strand of DDWD01000155.1, from coordinate 11,899 downwards.
AAGATGAAAGCTCAGGAGAAGGATGCCTCAATGAATCTTTTTGCCAGCGGCAAGGCGCATATTATGGTTGCCACCACGGTGATTGAGGTGGGCGTGAATGTGCCCAATGCCACGGTTATGGTTATTGAGAGCGCCGAACGGTTTGGCCTTTCGCAGCTTCACCAGCTGCGGGGCAGGGTAGGGCGTGGTGCCGATGAGAGTTACTGCGTGCTCATGTCGGGCGTGAAGCTAACCAACGAGTCGCGCAAGCGGATGCAAACCATGGTGGCCAGCAACGATGGTTTTGAAATTGCCGAGGTGGATATGCAAATTCGTGGCCCCGGCGATATTGATGGTACTCAGCAAAGCGGATTACCCTTCGACCTAAAAATTGCCTCACTTAGCAAGGACGGACAAATTATTCAGTTTGCCAGGCAAGTGGCCTCCGATATTATCGACGAGGATGCTGCTCTCACCATCCCCAAGAATCATATCCTAAAGGAGCAAATTGAACAGATGGCTCAGGAGAAAATTAGCTTTGGGCAGATAAGCTAGTACTATGCGTGATATGACTAGCGACAGCGCAATTCAATATATTCAGGCCAAATCAATCCTTTCAAAGCTAAAGGATACTGATTCCTACTTTGGCATCACCTACAATATGAATTTATATCGGGGTTGCCAGCACGGTTGCATATACTGCGATACCCGAAGCCAGTGCTATGGCGTTGGCGATATCTCACAAATTAGGGTAAAGCAAAATGCCATTGAACTACTAAATACTGAGCTGGTAGCCAAAAGGCGAAAGCGTGCCACAATAGGCACAGGCTCAATGAACGACCCCTATATGCCCATTGAGAAAACCGTTGGCATTACCCGCAAAGCGCTTGAGGTAATTGCAACGAATCGTTTCCCTGTGCATATTATCACCAAGGGCGATTTGGTAACTCGCGATATTGATGTAATACAAGAAATAGCAAAGGCTTACGCAGCCGTTAGCTTTACCATTACTACCCACAACGATGAGTTGGGCCGTAAAGTGGAACCGTTTGCCCCTGCAACATCTAAACGGTACAAGGCCATAGAGCAGCTGGCCAAAAATGGTATTTACACCGGAGTAACCATGATGCCCTTGCTGCCCTTTATAAACGATAGCACAGAGAATATTCAGCATATCATCAAATCGGCCAGCGATGCTGGGGCAAAGTATATAATACCCATGTTTGGCTTAACCCTACGTGCTGGTTCGCGTGAGTACTTTTACAAAGCTCTCGATGCAGAATTTCCCTCGCTAAAAGCGAAGTACAATAAAACCTTCGGATTGAATTACGAATGTTGGTCGTTACAATACCAGAAATTATCACAAGTATTTAACCATGAGCGAAGCAAGCTGGGAATAGCAAGCAGAATGGATTTTTATAAACCTATTGAGCCGCAGCAACAGTTGCTTTTTTAGGTTGATAATTTTTGTGGCTCTACTACAATAATTTAACGAAGACTGGTAATATCAAATTCAATAACTTCCTGTTTTGTGTAATGGATCACCCAAATCAATAACAATATTGTTTTTCCTAACTAGCAGGATTCACTAGACCAGCATTTTTTCCATAGCTTCTGCCGTTTCGCAATACCTCTGCGCATTTAGGTTACAACTTCGGGTCACGAGCCCGCATCCAGAGGGGGATTGTAGAACTCAAGAGGTGAGCAGATGGCGGGGTAGGATCTTGAGGAGCGCTGCGGTATATGCCCGAATGGGTTGAGTGCCGCACTCTCCAGCCGTAAGATACTGGTTAAAATGCAACCCGAAGCGAAGCGATTGCGCTCCGAAGGCCAGATCTGATCACTCGTAGAGTTCGAGAGACCGCACTGGCAGCGGTGACCTTTTTTGCTACCCCGCCTGCCTGCTAGTGTTCCGTTAAGTCGGGCAGGTTTTTTGGGTGGTAGCTAAAAAAGTAGGTGAGTTTAACTCACAAATTTAGGGTGTATATGTGGTGCTCAAAACAGGACTTGAAGCTGCCATAACCTTTGGACGATGGCATCCTGCCTGCCCTAATCCCTTGGTCAGGTGGGCAGGTAAAGGCAGGGCCAATCATCCAATATTTCTTGTCAACTATGGCATACGAGACAAACTCAGACAGGCAACATCAATACAACCAGTTGAGCAAGAGATGGGGTAAATGAAGGAAGTTAAGAATATATTTTAGGAGTATAAGCGGACAATTATACTATTGTTTGTAAGGATGCTGACCTATCCAGTTCCCCGCAGGGTTATAGTTGCAAACAACCAGCAACGCTTTGCCGCACTGAAAGGCAGCACAGCCCACCTCTGTTGTAGTTCGCCAAACAATTTGCGTATAATGGCCAACCACAGCTTTCGCGTCACCAATCAGCTCGTCGTTATAGTCCGCTATCTCACTCCCCCAGGAGTCAACAACCCCCTTGGGGCTAAATGGCATACCCGACGACCAGTAAAGGTTTTCGCCATAGTCGGTATCGCTCCGATGCTGCATTTTACAGTTCTTTTTTCCATTCTCGATGGCCCATTCACCGGCGTAGTTCTCCAAATCGTTGTTCCAAGTAAGTGGTGGAACACCTACATCAGCTCGCCACTTATTGTGGGCATCTATAAACTCTTGCTTCTGCAATTGGGTTAGCTTAATAAGGTTGGGGTGCTCTACCTTTGGGTGTTTTTTTACCTGGGGTTGATCTTCAATTTCAACCATTTGGATTTCGGATTCTTTTTCCTGAGAGAATTTTGGGTATTCATAGTTCTGGATGTACTCATCCTCTTCTTGCTCAACCTTTTTGTCTTTAATGTTCTGCAAGGTGTTGTAATAACAACTAGGTTTATTGATAACTATATCCAACTGCTCGGTCGACAAGAACGATGATACGTTTGTATCCGATAGCGTGTATTGATTTTGTGCGCCAACCATCGAAAAGGAGATTAGCAGAATGGCTATAGTTGTTTTCAGTTTCATTGCGATGGGCGTTAAATTGATTTAAGTATCCTCTATTCAAATGTAATAATTAAGATTGATTCCCATAGCATTATCCACCATATTTTTTTGGAGGGATCTACTGTAGATTTTGGGGAATATGAGAAATAGTAGAATGGATTATCAACTTAATGATAGCTTGGTGAATCCAAATCCAAAGCCTAGTTAAAATTATCTCGGTATGCAAGTTTGCTTGAGCAGCAAAATGGAGTCTGTTTTTGGTTCAAAATCTACCCAAGCATTTATACAAAAATACCCAACGTTGGGTATTGACGTCTCTTTTAATAATCGCTTACTTCGTATCAATGTTATTGATAATCAAATTTATTCTAGTAACCTAATACGAATTATTATGAGAAAATCGAACACGATATTTAGCTTGCTTACGGCATTTCTTGCGGTAAGCCTTTCATTTACTAGCTGCGAAAAGAACGATCCCGATCCAACTAACGGAGAGCCTGAGGATGTGAATATTCCCATTGATGACAACTCAGTTTTCAACATGAAGAACTTCGTAAAATCGTTCGACCAACTATTTGTGGCAGACAATAGGTGGGCATGGGATTTTACCCATGATTATAACGATGGTAAGGTTGAAGAGTCTCACCAAAATTATAAAATTTTTGGAGAGTTTGGTGCGGGAATCTTTACTATTAACCATACATACAATGCCGATGGTGTGATAATATCATCAGAAAGAAGAGCTCAGTCAAATGAGGTTGACGATGGGGCCGTGCTAACCTTTGAGTACGATTTTGATTTAGAAGGTTATATTATTGAGCATAAAAAGTACGTAAATGATAAGCTGCGCGATATTGTTGTGCTGGATTACGATGATGATGGGATGTTGATAAAGAAAACCCATCAGCCCATCGAATCGGACGATACGGAATGGGACGAATCCTTTACCTATAACAGCGATGGGCTGGTAATTAAGTATCAGAATAATAGGTGGGATGCTCATTATGAATATACCTACTCGAATGGGAATATGGTAAAAGAGAAAAGATTCGAGGATGGTGTTATTGAAAGGGTAAGCAACTACGAGTACGATAGCAGCGGGCGAATGGTAAAAGAGTCTCCTGAGGGTGAAGACTGGTACGTTATTGTTGAGTATTCTAATGATATTATGTCTTTTTTACAGTATGAAAACAACCTACTTACCTATAGGACCGATTATGGTGTTGGGTATAATTACAACAATTCTTTTGATTACAACTACGATAGTAATGGGAATTTTGAGTACTGCCTATCAAAAGAGGATGATGCTGATGGATATACCAAGAAAAAGTACTACTACGAGGGCACAATCGACAATTTGCAGTTGGTAGGTTACACGGTTATCGACAGCCGCGAGGGTGGTGAGTATAACAAGAAAACAAAGGAAAGCGTGTACAATTCCTCCGATACTAAGCTGTACTATGCAGAGTTTACGGTTTACAATGGTGATATTACTGAAACAAATTGGTTTACAGCTAATGGTTCACCCATCAATGCATCCGATATTTCGGAAGAGTGGGTGTTTATTCTGATTAAGTAGTATTCGTTTTGTTACCAATTTGGGCTTTGGCACTGCCAAAGCCCAAATTGTATTGCTCCCGGGATGCATAATTACCCAAAATCTTTCCCTGCATTAAAGCAAAAAATACCCAACGTTGGGTATTTTTTATAAAAACCTAATCTCTAACTTTGGTATTGTATTTTCATTAAAGACAACTTCAAAAAATATATATGAAAAGCAGCATACTAATCTTACTGTCGTTACTTGTTCTAAACAATTCTTTACTTTTCGGTCAAATTAAAGATAACTCGCAACTAGAAAGGCATTTTAGGGGTACTTTTGAATGTGCTACTTTTGTGACAGCAGACAACCAAACCTTGATTAGTGCCACTGACCGATTCATTAACAAATGGAACCTAAAAACCGGTGAACATCAACAAATAAAACTAAATGATGAGATCAAAGGAACAGAGGTTAAAGATATGTCAAGTAAAGGTAATTATATCGCATATTACAAATATAGCGACCGCTACAAAACACCTAGTAAAAGTGATACATTATATATAGTTAATACGCAAGATGGTACTTACAAATATTTTAAGACCAAATGCTGGAATGCTTTTTTCTCACCCAATGGTAAATGGCTGGTGTTTTCTGCTGGAAGTGGAGTGTTTTACGTTGTAAACCTTGATAACTGGAGTTTTAAAAAAAATGAAACCTGGAGTAATTGCCATCTAAATCATGTCTCTAATAAGTACATGTATTATGATGAATATGATGGAAAAATATATTATGAAGACCTTGAAAAGTTGAATGGTTGGTATGCAGATAAGAAAAAACTCAAAAGTAGCTACTACGGATATGGAGGTAATCACGATGATATTTCCCGATTATGGTGTTATAAAGCTACCGGCTATGTTAACACAACATATAAAGTATACGAAGTAAGCGATGATAACGGGAAAACCAAAATTGGCGAACAGGAAGAAATTAAATTTCTGACCCGGGATGATTTTAGCTCCTTATCAGACCTGGTTATTACTTCCAGACGACGAGAAAAGCATTATTCAATAATCAATAAAAAAACAGGGAAAGTTTTTTATTACGACCAAAAACTAACAAACTCAAAGTATTTTGTTTATAATCCTAATTCAAAAGGAAAAAATAAAAAATATGGAATTACAGGATATAGATTTGAGATTTTTGATATAACAAACCCGGAAAAAAGTTTTACCCTTCTTCAAAATATAGAAGGTGATTGGCTTGTAATGAGAGACGGAAAATTTGATGCAGATCCTTCTTTATTTAAAAATAAATTTTTTGCATCAAAAATTACTCAGTCTTACATTCCCGGACTGATTGAAGAAAATCACCTTTCTCCAGATTTGTATTCCAAAGAAAATTACAAGAAAATCAGGGCAATTAAACAATTTTTGATCGATAGTACACAATATCATGTATATCTGAAGGAATGGATTGCACCAGGGCTATCTGACGATGAGTATAAAATTGACTTCCCGGAATTTCTGAGTAAAAATATGTCAAGAATTCATTTCCAAGGCAATAGTTGGTATGGCGGAGAAAAGAAAAAATTTAAAATGGTGGATGATAAGATTCGTTTTGCTTTAGTTAACACAATCACCGACAAGGGAGTTCAGGGATTCTATGGAGAAGAGGACAGATTTCTTGTTTGGGGACTATTAAAAGACTCACTGCTAATAATAGATTTGAGAATTTATTCCAATGGATATGATGAAGGAGATTTCAAGAACCTCAAACTCCATGGGAACGGGATAAGACATTTTGATGATGGGCTTATTTTGAAAGGGGAATTCGTGGATGGGACGATAATAGAGGGAGAAGTAAAATACCCTAAAGGTGGACATTATAAAGGAAGTTTTAAAGAAGGACTGTTTCATGGTCAGGGTGAATATGTTTATGCAAGCGGCACGAAGTATGTCGGTTCTTTTATGAACGGGGAATTTCATGGTGAGGGTAAAATGTTTAACAAGAATGGTGCCCTCTTTTACGAAGGTCAGTTTGCTGAAAGTAAATATCATGGCAAAGGAAAAGAGTTCAACCCGGACGAAAGCCCTGCATACGATGGTGAATATATAGATGGGGAAAGACACGGTGTTGGAATAGCCTGGGTGGATGGTAATCCTGAAAAGGCAGAATATTATAAGGGTGAAAGGATAGACCAGGCTTATATAATCCGCAAAGAAAATGAAGAATTAAAAGCAAATGTTACACCCGATTATGTTGGCGTATGGCTTGAAGTTATTGGCAGAATCCCCGCAACTATTTACCTTTATTACCCTAATCAAAAAGGTGGGAAAATTTATTCAATTAGATCATATAATGAAAAAATATCAGTACCTCGAAATACTAAAATAGGTTATAAAGACAAAATAATCCTAACTGCAACTGAAGAATTAAATTTTACTACAGTGTATAATAGTAAATAAATTATTTTATAAAACGTAATACTATTACCTATTGATTAAAATGTAATACATCAACTTATGAAACCAAATGAAACACATTAACTTTAAACAATCGAACTTTAATCTTCTCAACTATTTGATCTTTTTAACGTCTAACAAATATTTCGCACAAAAAGCAGCTATTGAATTAGGGATTGTTGTAGGGTAAATGGATAATGAAACGTACCTCGATAAATGATAAAGAAGATTGATTGTGAAAGAAAAAAGTGTTTTTTAGTAAAATTAAACGAGAAGTAGGTTGTTAAAGATTTAAAATTTATAGAATTGATTAATCGCTCACGGATCAGTATGGGTAAACACTTGCGACTAACAGTCTCAATTATTATTCATTTAATCGCTAAAGGGTATTGATTAAAGCCTGGCATATGAGAGTGATTAAATATCGTATTTTTAAAAGTGAATAAGTTTTTTGCATATGAAAGAGACTAAAATACTTTATTATGTGTCAGAGACAGAGCGCGAAGGCAGTTGGCAAAGATCTGGCGGCTATATACTATCTGATAACGAAGCGTGCCTGAAGAAAAAAATCGTTTCTTTGCCCAAATACTCCCCAGATTTAAGCCTGGAGTTCAGTAAGATAAAAAGTTTTGAGCCTACAGAAAAAGGATATGAGCATTTTTGCAGGTATGCCTGCGAGGGGATTTTGGCAATCGATGATTTCGAAATGAAAAAGTTTTGGGAATAGTTTTTCGTTTTAGAGAACATAATGACAGAATAATAAAACAAAAAATACCCAACGTTGGGTATTTTTTTTGGTTTTAGGGCTTTGTAATTTTAACTCTGGTTTTGGAGGGGCTGGGGATACCCGAAGGGCTTAACCCCTAATCTTACTGAAAAAGCCAAACCTCCTGTTTGTTAAAACAGCAAATAATCAAATAGTTATGAAAAGAAATTGCTTGACACTAATCCTATTGCTGCTATTTTTTTCGGGCACCAAGGCTCAGCTATCTTCCGATGTTAGGATAGCAGATGTAAACCTCCGGTACTATGAAAGTAAAGTAAGAGTACCCTACAAGATAATAAATGGCAAGAGTTCCGATAGGTATGCCGTTTGGGTAGAGTTTTTCGATGAAAATAAACAGCAAATTGACGCAAAAACTCTAAAGGGAGATTTGAATCTAGTGCATGGTGTTGGGGATAAACTTATAATCTGGGATCCTAAAGCGGATGGATATGTTTTAGATGAAAAAATTTCTGCTAGGGTTAATGCCAAGTTAATACCTAAGGCTAGCGCTGGAAAAGCATTTGCCTACTCTACTCTTTTTCCCGGTGCTGGTGATTACCAGTTTAAGAAGGGCAAGCCATACTGGCTGAAGGGTATTCTGGCTTACGGTTTAATAGGTGGCTCAATTGGAACATACTCCATGTCAACCAATGCATTTAACCAGTATCAGAACTCAAACCTACCGCATGCAGAAGACCCGAACTTTAAATCGGCACAGCAGTATCGTCAGGTATCGCTAATAATGGCGGGTGCCGGAGCAGCTATTTGGCTGCTTAACTATGCTGGTATCCTATCAAAATCATCAAAATATGAGAATATTAAACCCCAATCTGTCATTACCGATAGTGGATACCGACTTTACGCTGCAACGTCGCCTGCGCAAAACATTAATACACGAAGCTTGCCGCCAAACCTCTTTGCGGCTCTCGAATTTATCGACGATAATCGTAACGGCATACTTGAAAGCCGTGAAAATGCTAAATTGAAAATCACACTTAGCAACCAGGGGGGGGGAGATGCAATGTTGCTTAATGTAAATGTTACATCAAATAAAATTGATGAGAGTTTTTGTATTGAAAATGCTAACCAGAAAATTAATGTGTTAAAGCCAAATGAAACGAAAGAGATTGTAGTTCCCATTAGTACAGATATTGATTTAAAAACAGCAACACATAAATTAGCTATTACTGTTAGCGAGCACTATGGTTACGATATGGAGCCGGCTTACCTAGTTTTAAATACCTATGCATATCAACCGCCAAAATTTGCCATATCGGGGCATGAGATTATTGATGCCGGTATTGGCACTATGGCATTAAAATCTGACGGTCAGCTACAGGCTGGCGAGCAGGTGAAGGCTAAACTTGTGGTGCAAAACATTGGACAAGGGGTTGCAAGCAATGCGGTGTACACCATAATAACCAACGACCCCAATATTTATATTAACGATGTAAACGGTAAACTTGGAGATGTTCTCCCGGGCGAAGTGAAAGATATTTACTTTACCCTTAGCCCCAACCGTAGGGTAACCATCAAGGATAAACTACCCATATTCCTCTCGGTTACAGAGGATATTGGCAGGGGCGATTTAAAGAACGAGCAGCTTCCCATTGCGCTTGACCAAACCCCACCCAAGCCCAACATTGTTGAAATTAAGTCGGATGTGGAATCGCTCAAAAAGAATGTTGCCCGATTTGAATATACCTCAAACAAGTTTAGGGCAAACATTGCCAATGTGGTGAATATTGCCAATGTGGCACCATCGCAAACTGTAAGGCAAAATTCTGTTGGTGTTGTTATTGGTGTTGCCAACTACCGCGAGCTACCACCTGCCCCCTACGCCGATAACGACGCGAAAATAATGAAGAAATACTTCGAGAAAGTTCTTGGCGTAGAGCAAGTAATTGAATTCACCAACGACCAGGTTGCAGGTTTCTTCTTCGATGATATCTTTAATCCCGATGTTGGCGAGCTACGAAAGGCCATTGTAAAGGGCGAGACCGAGGTTTTCGTGTTCTACTCGGGGCATGGCGTGCCCAATAAGGATGGTAAGGATATATACCTTTTCCCCAGTGATGGAAAGATTAGCAGGTTGGAGACTCAGGGGTATAATATTGAGAAACTGTACGAAAACCTGAGTAAGCTAGGAGCAAAGCATGTAACCGTAATTCTCGATGCTTGCTTCAGCGGGGCGTCCCGCACCTCGACAAAGGTGGCCACCGAGAACCTTATAGCCCAGAAAGGCGTTCGTCTTCGTCCCCGCAATAGCTGGCTTGCCGACCCCAATTTCACAGTAATCACATCATCTACTGGTGAGGAAACCTCACTTGGTTTTGATGATACTGAGACAGGTCTTTTCACCTACTTCCTTGCGGCTGGATTGCAAGGAACTGCCGATGCAAACGGAGATAGGGTTATTACCCTTGGAGAACTAAAAGAATACGTTGTAACAAACGTTAAGGAAACTTCAGGCAAAATTATTGGAACCCAAACCCCTATGTTTCATGGCGACAATAATAGGGTGATAGTGACTTACTAAAACATTGATAATTAAAGGGCATAATAAGATGAAGCGAATAACATATATCACATTACTAACTTTTTCGGTTGCTTTTTTCTCAACCTGCGAAAAGTTCGAAGTAACGCCACTGACCAAGGTAGAAACAGGCACAGCAATCCCACTGGCAACCTCACTAACGGTTAGCGCCAAAATTATTGACCTCAGCGGCGAGGGTAACACTGATCATGGCTTCTGCTATGCCACCCATAACGATCCAACCATTGAAGATGGTAAAGCAAGTTTGGGAAACCCCAAGGTTGGAGACTTTACAAGTGATATTGTTGGCTTAAATTTAAACACGCAGTATTACGTTCGAGCTTACTGCCAATCAGCCGAAGGTATAGTGTACGGAAAAGCTGTATCTATTAACACGCTCGATGGCCAATCGGTCCTAACCACCACAGAAGTAACAAATGTTACAGCCACTTCGGCTTTTACTGGCGGAAATATAACCTCCGATGGCGGGGCAGCCGTTACCGCCCGTGGCGTGGTGTGGAGCACCAGCCCAAACCCTGTGTTAGAAGGAGAAAATTCAACTGACGATTTAAAATCAGATTCACTAAAGTCTAAAAAGAAATTGCTTGCAGCAAGCAAGAAAAATGTGTCACAAAGCATTGCTGGCATAAATAAAGATAATGTCAATACAGGAGATTATACTTCTGACGGGTCTGGAACTGGTACTTTTACGAGTACCCTAACCGACCTTCAACCAAATACTACCTACTACGTGCGTTCCTATGCTACCAATGAAGCGGGTACGGCTTATGGCGTAGAAAAAGAGTTTACAACAAGAGATGGTAGTATACAAATTTCAACCGCAGAAATCACCAGCATTACAGCCACTGCTGCCACCTCCGGCGGGCACATTACCGACGACGGCGGTTCCGCCATCACCGCACGGGGCGTATGCTACAGCACCTTGCCCAACCCCACAGTCACTGATAATACAACTACTGACGGCACCGGCACGGGTAGTTTTGCTAGTGAACTTTCAGAATTAGAATTTAACACAACTTACTACGTGCGGGCTTACGCCACCAATGAGGCAGGTGCGCAATACGGCGACGAGCAGACTTTTACCACCAACGACGGGTTGCCAGAGGTTACCACGGCTGATATTATTAACATTACTGCCACTGCTGCCACTTCAGGCGGCAGCATTACCAATGACGGGGGTTTTGCCATCACCGCCCGCGGCGTTTGCTACAGCACCTCGCCCAATCCCACAACCGCTGACAATCCCACCACAGATGGCACAGGTTCTGGAACTTTTGCCAGCCAGCTAACAGGATTAAATTTAGCTACTACTTACTACGTGCGTGCCTACGCTACCAACGATGCGGGCACCCAATACGGCGACGAGCAGGTTTTCACCACCAACGACGGGTTGCCAGAGATTACCACGGCTGATATTACAAACATTACTGCCACTTCTGCCACTTCCGGCGGCAACATTACCAATGACGGCGGTTTTGCTATCACCTCCCGCGGCGTATGCTACAGCACATCGCCCAACCCTACAACCATTGATAATACAACATCCGACGGTACCAGCACGGGTAATTTTACCAGCGAGCTGACAGGTTTAAATTTAGGCACAACTTATTACGTGCGGGCTTATGCCACCAA
>DDWD01000137.1 GCA_002345825.1 Bacteroidales bacterium UBA2295 | reverse complement strand
GTATTCACTGTGAAAAATATTTGAGTGTTCGGTAAGGTGTAATAAACAATACCAACCTAAAGAGCGCTATGACTCCTTAGGTTGGATATTAGGTTAGATAGGCTCGCAAAAATAGTTGCAAAGCACTATTTCTTCTTCTTATGACGGTTTTTGCGCAAGCGTTTTTTCCGCTTGTGTGTTGCCATCTTATGCCTCTTTCTCTTCTTTCCGCTTGGCATGATTTTATGATCTTAGGTTGATAAAAAAATTACTTAACGTGAGACTTCACCTTGTTCACAAAAGTTTTTGCTGGCTTAAATGCAGGGATGAAGTGCTCGGGTATAATTATGGTAGTGTTTTTTGAAATATTACGGGCAGTTTTCTGCGCACGTTTCTTAACGATAAAGCTACCAAAACCTCTCAGGTAAACATTCTTTTCCTTTACTAGAGAGTCCTTAACTGTCTCCATAAAGGCTTCAACTGTCTTCTGAACAGTTACCTTTTCGATCCCAGTATTCTTGGAAATCTCGTTTACGATATCTGCTTTTGTCATTTTAAAAAATCTTTAATTATCAATAAATTAAGGTTAGAAATCTCAAATCGGACTGCAAATATAAGTCTTTTAAATTGATAAATAAAAAACTTTACAACTATTTTTGCAGAAATAACAGTCATTAATAATTGATTTAATGGATTTTAAAAGCATCCTGGTAAGTTGGTATCTGGAAAATCGGCGCGATTTGCCATGGCGCCATACCAAGAATCCCTATTATATATGGGTATCGGAAGTAATATTACAGCAGACCCGTGTTGCGCAGGGATTGTCTTACTATCAGCAATTTATAAAATCATTTCCTACTATAACCGCTTTAGCCGCAGCGCATGAGGATAGCGTGTTGAAAGTGTGGCAAGGATTGGGTTACTATACGCGTGCTCGAAATCTGCATAAAGCAGCCAAACTTATAGTAAACCAGCATGATGGAAATATTCCAGAAGAGTACAACGAATTGATTAAGATAAAGGGTATTGGAGCATACTCAGCCGGAGCAATTGCATCGTTTGCTTTTAAAAAAGCGGTGCCAGCAATCGACGGGAATGTATACCGAATTATTGCACGTATTTTTGGAGTTTTCAGTTTACCCACTTCGGCTCAAGGAAAACGGGAGTTCTTTCAAATCGTCACCGATTTGATGGATAAAAAATCGCCCGACACTTTTAACCAGGCGCTACTTGACTTTGGGGCTCTTCAGTGTGTGCCCAAAAGCCCAAAATGTGGCGATTGTCCATTCCAACAGTATTGCTATGCCTACCGAAACAATATGATTGACTCGCTTCCGGTAAAGGGAAAAAAACTTGTTCCCCGCCATAGGTACTTCACTTACCTGCTAATACGATACGGGTACTATACCTTTATATACAAACGTCAATCGAAAGATATTTGGCACTCGCTCTACGAATTTCCGCTTATTGAAACCGACAAAGAAGTAGAACCAATCGAGCTGCATAAAAATGATCAGTGGAACGAATGGTTTGGCTGCGAAAAGGTTACCATAAACTACATTTCCGATGAGTTCAAACACCTCCTTAGCCACCAAACTCTGCATACACGTTTTGTAATTGTTAAAATTGATAGCATTCCACCAAAGCTTACCAGCGAGTGCACTATGGTACCTACTACGGAGATTGATAACTACTCCACCCCAAAGCTTATCGATAACTTCCTGGCTGCTGAACCAGCGACTAAGTATTTCCTATCGACACATGATAAAAAATGATAGTTTTGATATTCTCAGACTAGCCCATTACAAGTATACCGATATATTGCCATCACGGTTCTAATCGTTATACCTTTGACACTGTGCACCAAGTGGCATTTTGATTTTTGACATACAATGTTTTAATTGTAATGCTTATATTTGTATGTTGTAGTTGTTATAAACCCTAAAATAATTTGACTATGAGTGTAAACAAAGTAATTCTAGTGGGCAATGTAGGGAAAGATCCTGAAGTAAGACACCTCGAAGGAGGCATTGCCGTGGCACGTTTTCCGTTGGCCACCAACGAAACCTACACCGACAAAAGCGGTCAAAGGGTTACTCAAACCGAATGGCATAATATTGTGGTTTGGCGTAATCAGGCAGAGATTGTGGAAAAGTATGTGAAAACAGGAAAACTACTGTACATTGAGGGGAAACTTCGCACCAACACATACGAAGATAAAGAAACCGGTGTGAAAAAATACTTCACCGAGGTGTACTGCAATACATTTAGGTTCTTAGGGCCATCAACAGGCGAATCAGGGACTCAGGACACACAAAACACAAATACGCCCAAATTTGAAGACAAGTCTGAGCCACCAATGCCTGAGCCTGAGGACGATCTGCCTTTCTAGCGTTTTAGCAAAGGTGTAGTATTAACAAAAAAACAATATTTTGGAACCAGGCGATTATCTTATTGCCAATGTGTTAACCTTGGCAGACATTTCGTTTTACCCTATTACTTGGGGAATAATACTGGGATTTGTAGTGCTTGTGGTGCTGCTAGTTTTATCTAGCTTGGTGTCGGGATCCGAATCTGCTTTTTTCTCATTAAGCCCCGTCAATTTAAAGTACCTACAGGACAACCCCAGCAAAACCAACATAGTTGTTCAGCAGCTGATAGAGGAGCCTGAACATCTGCTGGCATCAATTCTGATTGCCAACAACTTTATCAATGTAGGCATTGTAATTCTTTCAACTTATATCACTAATACCATAGTTGATTTTAGCCAATCGCCCGTAATCGGGTTTGTTGTTCAGGTGTTTATTATCACCTTTATCCTACTGCTTTTTGGCGAGATTATTCCCAAAATATTAGCCACCAGCAAGGCCCTTTCGTTTTCACGATTCATGGCATACCCCCTACTAATCATTACCAAGGTGTTCAAACCTTTCAACTACCTGCTGGTTTCCTCTACAGCGCAAATGAGCAAAAGATTTTCTCAAAAAAGAAATATCTCCATTGATGAGCTGAGCGATGCTCTGGATATTACATCGGGGCAGCACCCCGAGGAGAAAAAGATACTTAAGGGCATTGTGACCTTTGGACATACCGAGGTTAGAGAAATAATGAAACCGCGACTCGACGTGGTTGCTTTGGATATAACAACAGGCTTCAACAAGCTAAAATCAGTTGTGGTTGAATCGGGTTACAGCCGAATCCCAGTATACGAGCACTCATTTGATGAGGTAAGAGGCGTACTATACGTAAAGGATCTGTTACCATACATAAACGAACCCGACGATTTTAACTGGCAGCAATTGCTAAGGGAGGCGTATTTTATCCCCGAGAGCAAAAAAATAAATGTGCTACTCTCAGAATTTCAAGCCAGCCGCATACACCTGGCCATAGTGGTTGATGAATATGGTGGAACATGCGGAATTGTTTCGCTTGAGGATATCCTGGAGGAGATTGTAGGCGAAATATCGGACGAGTCGGACGAAGAGATTTCGCTCTACACAAAAATAGATGATAACAACTACCTGTTTGAGGGCAAAATATTGCTTAACGATTTTGCCAAGGTGATGAATGTTAGCGATTCAATTTTTGACGATGTTAGAGGCGAAGCAGAAACCCTGGCCGGCGTAATCCTTGAGATAATGGGCTATTTACCCAACAAGCACGATACGATAACCCATAAGTTTTTCAAATTCACCATCGATTCGGTTGACAACAAACGAATTCGAAGAATTAAGGTGACCATTGCAAAGCAAACCGAAAAAGATGAGCAATAGAAAATCCATAATCCTAATTGCATTTCTGGCAATTATTGCGCAAGCCTGTGGCGGAGGTTCAACACCAAAACCAAGAGGGTACTTCCGAATCGATTTCCCAGAAAAGGAATATCAACTTTTAGATTCGGCACATTACCCATACCGGTTTTACTACCCAACCTACGGCAAACTGGTTGAAGACAATTCAAGCATCAGTGAGGATTACTGGGTTAACGTTGATTTCCCGGATTATAAAGCACGAATTCACATTAGCTATAAAGATGCTCAAAATCGACTCGATTCGCTAACTGAAGACTCACGAACACTGGCTTATAAGCATTCACTAAAAGCCGAGGCCATAAGCGAAAAATTCTTCGCTAATCCCGAGAAACGGGTTTACGGTATGCTATACAATATGAAAGGGAATACGGCAAGCTCATGGCAGTTCTACGCCACCGATTCGGTTAATCATTTCTTGAGAGGAGCCCTATACTTCTCTGTCAATCCCAACAAGGATTCCCTTTTGCCAGCCATCGACTTTTTGGGGAAAGATATGGTACACATCATGGAAACCCTGGAATGGAACCAGCAGAAATAAAAATTATATGGCTATTAAGCACTTGCATAGAACAGAAGACTTTATCCTTGGCATTTGGCGAGTTGAGGAAGACGAAGAGACATTGAAACTGAAGGTTGGGGGCGAGTACTTTCCTGGGCTAGCACGCATAACCAATGAACGGCGAAGACTTGAGTGGTTAGCCGCTCGATCGCTTTTAAGGGAGTTTGGATACGAGGGCCACGTTATGTATCACCCTACTCGCCGTCCATTTTTAGCTCATTCTCGATCGCATATCTCCATAACCCACTCCTACCCTTTCGTAGCCGTTATCATGAGCGAAAAATATTACGTAGGGATTGATATTGAGTCTTTTGCTCGGCCCTTTGTTCAGGTAAAAGATAAATATCTTACTGAAAATGAAAAAAAGTGGGTCGAAATGGACGACAATAGAAGGCTCGCCTTGATTTGGAGTGCAAAGGAAGCCATATACAAACTGCCCGGTATGAGTGGCCTTGGCGGTTCCGACATGGAGGTTAAACGCATTAACACACTTGCTGATGATGGCAATCTTGAAGCTAGTGTCAGAATTGGAAACGCGGTACAGCACTTCAAACTCAAATACCATTATATGGACTATTTTAACGTGGTTTGGGTGTGTTGCAATCCAAAAACATTAGTCTGGTAAGGTAATGATTTACTCCACCATAAATAGCAATAGAGGAGCATTTGCGCTTCTCATCGACCCCGACAAGCAAACGGGAAGTCTAACCAAACTCGTTACCAAAGCGCAAAGTATTGGTGTTGATCTTATACTAGTAGGCGGAAGCCTTGTAAAGCGGGGGATGGATGAAACAATTGCAGCAATAAAAAGTAGTTGCAACATACCAACAGTGCTTTTCCCTGGGAGCGTTTTTCAGTTTTGCCCCGCTGCCGATGCCATTCTTCTGCTTTCCTTAATATCAGGGCGTAATGCCGAGTACCTTATTGGTAATCATGTAATCGCTTCGCAGGCTATTAAGGAGAGTAAAATGGAGGTGATTCCAACTGGTTATATGCTAATTGACACTGGAGGTACATCCTCAGTTCAGTATATGAGCAATACCATACCAATTCCCCAGTCAAAACCCGATATTGCTCTTGCCACCGCTTTGGCGGGTGAGCAGTTGGGCTTAAAAACCATTTATCTTGAGGGAGGAAGCGGAGCCCATACAGTTATTTCTCAATCATTAATAAGTATGGTATGCACAAATGTAAGCATACCCGTAATTGTAGGTGGAGGAATTAAAACGCCTACCCAAGTAAAAAACATACGCTCTGCAGGGGCTTCAATGGTGGTTGTTGGCAATTCAATTGAAAATGACCCTGGCTTACTCGAAGAGCTGGTTGCTGCATCGCGCTAACCTGCCATAAAAAAACGCAGGTTTAATTCCTGCGTTTTTTATCTATTGATTATTATGCTATTTCATCCCCTGAATAAACTCGGGTTTAATCTCACCTTTCTCGTCGAACCATTCTGGAAGACCATACCATTTCTCGCGTGAGTTTGGCAGTTTTTGTGTCATGAGCTTCTTCTCCATAGTAACCATTTTCGACAAAGCACCAGAAATAACCCTCTTTACTTTAGGCGCATCTTTTTCGGCAACCTTAAATTCGGCTAAAGCCTTTGCATAAATATCGGATGAGAGTGCAGGGGCATTACTTTCTTTAATCGTTTTTAAAACAAAATCGTTCCACTTTACTTTATCCTTACCCTTACCCTTGTCGACAATTGGCTTGCGAGTTCTTTTAACAGATTTTCTTTTGCTACTATTTTTTGTGGCAACTTTTCTTTTAGGTGCAGCCTTCTCCTCGATTGGCTTTGATGTTTTTAATTTTTGATACTGATTCATAAGTTCTTCCTCCTTCGGAGGATCAAAATCAGCATCGATTTTTTTTAGTATTGTGGTTAGATGTTCAACCCTTTTTAAGGCTTTTTCCAATTCGCTTAAATAGATGTCGCGCAGGTTATTAAACTCTGCATTGGTGAGGGATAATTTTTTCATACAACAATATGTTAAGATTTAATTATTTGATAAAAAACTAGTTCTAAAAGTAGTACTATTATTTCTTTTTTGATAAAAATGAAATTATTTTTTTATATATCGCTAAAATCTATATAAATGCAGCGCTAAGCAAATAAAATAGGGTTTACTCTGCGGTAAACCCTATTTTTACTTTTTAAAAATTTCTTATTTCGATGTAGGTGGATGTAGCTTAATTTGCAATTCGTCCAGTTGCTCCTTTGATATTGTTGAAGGAGAATCGATCATTACATCCCTTCCCGAATTGTTTTTGGGGAACGCTATGTAATCGCGAATTGACTCGGAACCACCCATTACAGAGCATAATCTGTCGAATCCAAAGGCCACTCCGCCATGGGGAGGTGCTCCATACTTAAAGGCATTAAGCAAGAATCCAAATTGTTTCTCAGCTTCCTCCTCGGTAAAGCCTAATACCTTAAACATTTTGTGCTGCAATTCGCGGTCGAAAATTCTAATAGAACCGCCTCCAATCTCAACCCCATTAATTACCAAGTCGTATGCATTTGCACGAATAGCTTCAGGATCGGAATCAAACAAGTGGATATCGGAAATAACGGGTGATGTAAACGGGTGATGCTTAGCGTAAAAACGTTTAGTTTCCTCGTCCCATTCAAGCAGTGGAAAATCTACCACCCACAGGGGTGCAAACTCGTTGGGGTTGCGTAAATTAAGCCTAGTCCCCATTTCTAACCTCAGCTGCCCAAGCCCTTCGAGTGTAGCAATACGATCGCCTGCCATAATTAGCAACAAGTCGCCCTGATTGGCTCCCATGTGTGAAGCCCAGTGGGAAAGATCTTCGGGTGTAAAAAATTTATCTACAGAAGATTTAGTTTCACCATCGGCACCTAACTTGACGTAGACCAATCCTTTTGCCCCAATCTGCGGGCGTTGAACAAACTTTGTCAGCTCATCGAGCTGCTTGCGCGAATATTCGGCAGCACCAGGCACAACAATTCCACCAACATATTCAGCATTATCAAAAACCACAAAACCTTTGCCTTTAGCTAGTTTGCTCAGGTTTCGAATCTCCATTCCGAATCTAAGGTCGGGCTTGTCGCAACCATAAAGCGACATGGCATCGTTGTATGTCATTCGCTGGAATGGCTTTTTGAACTCGACACTGAGTATGTCATTAAAAACAGACATAACCATACCCTCAAAAGTTCTGAGTACATCTTCCTGCTCAACAAACGACATTTCGCAATCGATCTGTGTAAATTCAGGCTGACGGTCGGCTCTTAGATCTTCGTCTCTAAAGCACTTCACAATCTGGAAATACTTATCCATTCCGGCTACCATGAGCAGCTGCTTAAAGGTTTGGGGCGATTGCGGTAGGGCATAAAACTCGCCAGGATTCATCCGCGAAGGAACTACAAAATCGCGGGCACCTTCTGGCGTTGATTTTATTAGGAAAGGGGTTTCAATTTCAATAAAGTCAATAGAATCGAGGTATCGACGGACAGACTGCCCCACTTTATGCCTTAGAAGCAATGCATTTTTTACAGGATTTCTTCGTATGTCGAGATAGCGATACTTCATTCTATACTCATCACCTCCGTCAGTTTCATCCTCGATGGTAAAGGGAGGGGTCTCGGATTTATTGAGCACTTTAATGCACTCAACTTTAACCTCAATCTCACCTGTTGCGATTTTGGAGTTCTTACTCGATCGCTCGAGCACAAGCCCCTCACAACGAATAACGAATTCACGGCCCAGCTCCTCAATGATTTGCATCGATTTTTCATCGGTATGCTCATCGGCAACAAGTTGGGTAATTCCATACCTGTCGCGCAAATCAATAAAAGTCATCCCACCCAGGTTACGGATGCGTTGTACCCAACCACTAAGGGTTACTTTCTGTCCAATATTTGCGGCGCGTAACTGTCCGCAGGTGTGCGTTCTATACATCTTGTTGATCATTTTTTTCAGATTGCGAAGGTATAAAGAATTCGTAAGGCTTACAATTAGTGGCATCTTTTTTGCAATTCTTCAAATCGATGTTACTTATGTAGATATGGAAATACACGAAAAGTATATGCACGAAGCCTTTAAAGAGGCCAAAAAAGCAGAGCAAAAAGATGAGGTACCCATTGGGGCTGTAGTGGTTTGTCAGGGTCAAATAATAGCAAGGGCTCACAACATGAACGAAACGCTGAATGATCCAACGGCCCATGCCGAGATGCAAGCCATCACAGCAGCCACAGCCTACTTAGGTGGTAAATACCTGAATGACTGCACGCTATACGTTACTCTTGAGCCTTGCCCAATGTGCGCAGGAGCTCTATATTGGAGCCAGCTAGGCACTTTGGTTTATGGTGTAGATGACCCCAAAAGAGGTTATTCATCCATATCAAAACATCTTCTACATCCCAAAACAAAGGTTACAAAAGGTATACTTGAGTCAGATACTGGTGACCTTATCAAGAAGTTCTTTGTGAATAAACGGAAACGTTAATTTTAGACCACTTTGATTAGAGTAACATTATTTAAAGTGATTCTAAATTTATATATTGTGCCCCAATAAAAAATGTAACTTACTATTTTTATGCGTTTTTAAAACTTGAAACAACCAATAAATATTTAACAATATGAAAACTAACTGGCTAAACAAATTTCTTGTAGTATTAACTCTAGGTGTTGCACCCTACTGCTTAACGGCACAAACCTTAAAAGAGGCTACCGAGGCATACAACACAGGTGCAACTCTAATCAACGAAAAAAAACCCGAGCAAGCTCTTGAGCACCTTTACCGTGCCCTTGAGATTAGCGAAGACCTTGAGTACGAAGGCGAAGAGACCAAAAGAATGGTTGAGGATTTAATCCCAACTGCTCACCTTCAGTACGCAATGAATTTGTATCGGGCAAAAGATATGACTGCTACAATTGAACAGCTTGAGAAAGCCCAAGAAAAGGCAAAACTATATGCCGACAGAAACACTCTGGGCCGGGTTGAAAGAATTATCCCTCAGCTTTATAACCAAATGGGAAATAACGAGTACCGCGCCGAGAACTACCAGAAAGCTATTGATTTTTACAAAAAGGCCATTGAGATTAAAGCCGATTATCCCGATCCTTATCTGGGCATAGCCATATCAAATGAAAAGCAAGAGGATTTTGAAGGGATGCTAGACTATCTAAAGCAAACCATTGATGTTTCAAATGCTACAAACGATAGGAAAAAGGCCGACGACGCTCAGAAAAAAGCAAAGGCATATCTACTTCGTGTAGGCGATGAAGCCCAAAAGGCTAAGGAGTTCGAAAAGGCTATTGAGTTCTTTACAAAAGCCATTGAATTTGACGAATCGGATGCTACTCTGTATTACGTTATTGGGGTTAACTATAATGAGCTTAAGAACTGGGAAAAAGTAATTGAATACAGTAAGCTTGCCCTAGAAAAAGCAAATGGAACAATTGATGAGGCTGGAGTTCATTACCAGATGGGTGTTGCCTTTCAAAACCAAGGCGACACAACCCAAGCGTGTCAAGCGTTTAGCAACGCGCAATCGGGTTCGTTCAAAGCAGCTGCTGAATACCAAATGCAAGAAGTACTAAAATGCCAATAAGCACTTAACACATAACAATAAAAAAAGGGAGCTTACCGCTCCCTTTTTTTATTGATGCACCCCAGTTGATGTTCCTAACTCAGTATGCACAATTCGTAGCAATTCATCAATTTCAAAAGGCTTGCCCAGAACCATATGGGCTCCTATTCCCTTAGCCATTTCAAGGTAAGCATCTGAGGAGACGGATCCACCTCCAGAAATTGCTAGAATTCTGGCTTTGGGGCAATTAGTAATTGCAGCGTGAATTACATCGTAACCATCGCGGTTGGGCATTAAGATATCGGTGACTATTAAGTCAAATTCTCTGTCACAAATTTTATCAATAGCTTCGCGCCCTCCCTTTGCACCTACAACCTCAAACCCTTCGAACTGAAGAATATCGATAATGGTTTCGCGCATTACCGGATCATCCTCAACAACAAGAATCCTCTTCATACCCGACACCCATAAAGAGTTTACTTTATGCCATAATTCTTGAGATGCGGTACAAGCTTCTTATCGGTATTAAGAATATGCTCCGATAACCACTCTCTAAGGAATGTTAGCACGTCGATAGAAATATTATCCTTCCCCTGGTCTAACTTCTGCTGATAATGGTGCACTTGATCAATAAAAGTATCATGCGCTTTTTTGTGGTTCTCATAGTCGCTATATCCGGTACTCTTCATATAAAACTCCTCGCGCCTAAAGTGTACCCGGGTGTAGTCGATTAGCTCCTTAACAACACCTTGGATAATTGCCTTTGCCTGTCCTTGACTCATAGCTGTGTATAAATCATCTATTAGGCTAACCAGCTTCTTGTGGTCGGTATCGATACTCTCTATATCGAAATTAAATTTGCTTTGCCAAGTAAAAAATGCCATAAGCTATCAGAATTAAATTATAAGAATACGCTAACCATTAACGCTAGAAATCAAGATGATAAAATTTTTCGGATAAACAGGCTGAAGTGCATATCCGAACGCAAGATATGACTACTCCACCATGATTTAAGGAAATTAATAACTTCCTTAGGTTCGGTATGACCAGGTTGCATAAAGTTTGTATTAAACATTGCCACCTCAAATATATAGTTCTTATGTTCTGCCTGATGCAAATCAAAATATGCTTTGGGATAGTGCATATCCATCATTAGCCTTTCCTCTGTTTTAAAATGCTCCAGGCCATAGTCGGTAATCATTGAAAGGATTTCGGCAAATTGTCCAGATTTAGGGTAAAGTTCCTCAAGCTGAATAATCTGGTTGATTTAACCAAACAGGGTTTTGTGCTGTGTGTCTAACTTCTCGTTAAACATCGAAAGCTTTTCTGTCCAAATAAGAGTTTGAGGGATTACCATAGCGATATATTTTTATTGATACTTAGCGAATGCCATGCTCTTTGAACGCTTGTACATATGCCTTATCGGTTCGCTGAATATGAGTTACTAGCCAGTCCTGAAGGAAATGAACTACATCGAGCGCAACGGATACATCACCGGCATTAAACTCCTCTCGGAACGACTTAATCTGGTCGATAAATCGCTTGTGCTGCACCAGATGTTTCTCGGTACCCTCGTAGTTAATCTGCTTAAATACTTCCTCCTCATTACCAAAGTGGTATATGGTGTAGTCAAGTAGCTCGTCGAGTACATGCTTAAGCTGCGACTTACTTTTTGACTTGCCATAGGTTGTATACAGATTATTAATAAGTCCAAACAGCACCTTGTGCTGATCGTCAACCCAGCTAATACCAATTTTAAAAGAGTCGTTCCATCCTACCAGCTCTCCTCCACTAGTTCTTGCTTTGCCTGCTTGGCTATCGGTTGTTTTAAAGAAACCAATAGCATCCTTAAGCTGCTCGGCTTGGCTGGCAAACTCTTCGGCACTTGTGGCTAGCTCCTCGCTGGCAGCAGCATTTTGCTGAATTACGGTGTTCATTTGCTGCACACCATTATTAATTTGATTTGCTCCTTCGTTCATTTCCTGGCTAGCCGCTGAGATTTCATGGATCATCTGCGAAGTTTTTCCAACCTCGGTGGCCAAGTCGTCAGCCAGCTTTAAGGCATGGCTTGTTTTGTTGTACGATTTATCCGACAGAGAAATAATCTCATCGGCAGCCAGTCGGCTACGTTCGGCCAACTTACGAACCTCGGCGGCAACCACAGCGAAACCTTTGCCGTGCTCTCCGGCACGAGCTGCCTCAACGGCAGCATTAAGAGCCAATATATTTGTTTGAAATGCGATATCGTTTATCACGGTAATTTTTTCGGAGATAACAGCAATAGCATCCATGCTCTCCTTGCTGGCGTTGGCAGTTTGTTTCATCATGTCCTCGGCAGTTCGATATATCTTTTCGGCTTGCATCGAGTTATCTGAGTTCTGCTGTATATTGGCAACCATCTCTTCAATTGACGATGATATCTCCTCGGCCGAGGCTGCTTGTTCCGATGCTCCTTGTGAAACCATCTGAGCCGATTCGCTGATCTGATCGCTTCCGTTCACAATATTGCCGGCACCTGTGGTTATAACCCCAACAATATCCTTTAGCCGATCGTTCATCTTATTGAAAGAGTTTATGAGCAGACCTATTTCATCGTTTGCGCTCTTTTTTAGCTTATGACCAACTATACCATTCGACATATCCATAAAGAAGGGTAAAACCTCTCGTACTGGGTTGACAATGTACTTACGAATAACCCAAAGCAAAACGAAAAGCGAAACAAAGTTTACCAGCAGCAAGAGAGTGAAAATAATGTTAGCTCGCGAAATGCGCTGTTGATCCCAAAGCGAAACAACCTCAACCAATGCATCGCTAGCAACCACCAACTTTTCTGTATTCTGCTCAATATATTCTAATGGCTCCAATACATTGGTGTTTTGCCCATCTACAATTTTTTGAGCCTGATCGCGATAGGGATTCCAAACCGATTGGATTTGGTCAATTTCTCTAGAAAATTTGTTATAAACGTTCGAGATTTTTGGATTTCCGTTAATCTCGGGTGCAACACCACCCTCTCTTAAAACTCTTACGGATTCGTCGAAGAGCCGAATTGCCCAGCGAAGTTTTTGCTTGCTTTCATTGGGGTTGCGATGCAAAAACTCAGATTGATAAGCTATGCTTTTGATAAGCATTCTATTTCGACTAGCCATTTCAACTACTGAACTACTGGTTGACAGGTTGTTAATCCTAAAGAAAACAAAGATTACCAATGCGAAAATGATTAGAAAACCTAGAATTACTCCTGTTTTCTGTGCAATTGACCAATTTTTGAATGAGTTCATCCTGATAAATTTAGTTGGTAATAGTTTTTTAGTTTAGTCCAATTTAGCCTTAAGTGTTACTAACTTCTTGGTTTCTCTATTGCTGTGCTTATGGTGCAACGATTAACATATACCCTAAAATTAAAAAAAATGTTACACATATAGGCCTGTACTCATCAACAATTAAACATTAGCTTATCGTCAAACAATTCTGTCGCTTGTTTTCTTAAAATCTAAATAGTAAGCAAATTTTTTATCGGAAGTAAGGATGTGATTAGAAAGCCAATCCTTTAAAAATACGGCAACATCAACAGTTATGCTATCGGAATTAATATTCTTAAGAAAATGAGATACTTTAGCGATAAACTCATCATGCTCGGCTTCATGCTTTTCAAACCCCTCGTAGCAAAATGCTTTCATCAGTTTTTCCTCGCGCCGAAAATGGTTTTTTGAATAATCAACAAGGCTGTTCACTATGGAGTTTACAATTTTCTTCCCATCACCCTTGGCCATCTCAACGTAAAGGTCATTAATCATTTGCACAAGAATTTTGTGATCGCCGTCCATAATATCGTTACCACTCTCGTAGTTTTTGTCCCATTTAAAAAACGTCATATGTAAATACATTGTGTGTTGATACAAAAATATAAGAACCCAAAGGCGAGGTCATCAGCTTTTTTACCTATTTTATTTGTGCCATTAGGACTAACAGCGAGGGCTCATTGTAAACAGCTGTTATTCAAAATAAAATAAATCTAAGGACAACCTATTTGAAATAAATCTAAATTACTTGATGGTTATATCTTGCTTAGCTTGCCTTGGGCTGCTTATCGTTACCCAGTAACCTATTTACTTCCGCTACCAAATCGTCGATATCGAAGGGTTTGATCACCGACGCATTTGCACCTAAATCTCTAGCCATCTTCAAGTAGTTCTCGCCTGAGATGTATCCACCACCCGATATGGCAAGAATTTTTACCAGCGGATGTTTAAGTTTAGTTTCCATAATAACCTCAATGCCATCCTTCTCGGGCATTAACACATCGGTTAGTATCAATTCAATTGTTTTGTTGCCCATATGTGCCATCCCTTCTTTTCCGTTTGATGCTATAATTATATTGTAGCCTTCGGCCTGAAGAATATCGCGTATAGTGTCACGCATAATGGGGTCGTCATCTATTACCAGTATTGTTTTCATCTGTCAATTTTTAGTTTTCAAAGGAACATATGCCCGCCTGCATACGCAGTAAGGCAGGGAACATCCATTGAATCGTCATTCTCGTATTTGTCAAGGCAATAATCATGGATGTTTCATTCCTTTAATCTTTGCTAATACCTAAAACCTCTCGTAACCTTCGTCACTATTGGATTTCGATAAATTTATAACAACGCCATTAGTTTTTGATTTGCCTCCGTTTACAGTCGACTTTCCACTCCCTTTTGGATTGGCCACGAACTTACTCCCGCTCTCTGCAACTTTCGACAACTTGGTTGCTTCAGAGGTATTGCCGTTTTTCATACTATTCTTAGCAAATACTTTTTCGTGTTTGCGAACAGGCTTAATGTTGTTACCATTCTTTTCTACTCTAAAAAAGTTAACAATCTCGCGGAGTTGGTCGGCCTGAGCCGATAGTTCCTCGGCGCTTGTGGCAACCTCTTCGCTTGCAGCGGCATTTTGCTGTGTAGCCTGATTAAGCTGCTGAATAGCTGAGTTAATTTGATCGGATCCGGTGGTTTGCTCGGCACTGGCTGCTGAAATTTCTTGTACCAGCTTGGCTGTGCGATTAATTTCGGGGAGCAACTGCTGAACCAGATTGCTTGCCTCCTCAGTAGTTGAAACAGTTTTTGTTGATAAGGCATTAATCTCATCGGCGGCAATCTTACTACGTTCGGCAAGTTTACGTACCTCGGCGGCAACCACTGCAAACCCACGGCCATGCTCTCCTGCCCTTGCTGCCTCAACAGCAGCGTTAAGCGCCAACAAGTTAGTTTGAAAAGCAATATCGGTAATTATTGTGATCTTGTTCGCAATCTCTCTAACCGACAATAAACTATCGTTGGCCGTTCGCTCAACTTTTTGCATTCCCGATTCAGCAAGCAACGCAATTTTTTCGGTTTGTTGGGCATTATCAGAGTTCTGCTCTATGTTTGCAGCCATCTGCTCCATTGACGAGGAGACCTCTTCGACCGATGCGGCCTGCTCATTTGACCACTGCGACATCTCTTGCGATGTGCCGCTTAGCTGATCAGATGCTGACGACATGTTGTCGGATCCCTGGCTCACACGCTGAACAACCTCTTTAATCTTGTTCACAGTGCGTTCAAAATGCTTTAGCAGTTCACCAATCTCATCCTTTGAGTGTGTTCCTAGCTCAGCCAGCAGATTGCCCTCTGCCACTTCCTGAGCATATGATATTCCTGCTTTTACATCTCTTAGGATACTCCGCGTTAGCGATATGGAAATTAGCAGAGAAAGAAAGAAAGCACCAAGAGCCAATGCCGTGGTTGATAAACGGGAACGGTTAGCGGCAGCGAATACTTGGTTATGCGCCACATCAGATTTTTGGTCGGCTAAAGCAATGGCCTCGGCAAACAATACACCCAACTTATCTAAATACGTTAAGGTGTTTTGCTGATAATAAACCTGTGCCTGCCTAAGGGCCTCCTGGTAATCGTCATCGGAAGCTCCTTCGATAATATTTTTAATATGATCTGCGCTTTTGTGCAGCTGCTTGTGGGGCTCCTCCATTTGGGCTAACACAGGGGCCAAGTTGGGAATTAGAGCTTCGGCCTCGCGCCGCGAATCGCCGTAGTACCATTTTCCAAAAGCACAAAGCGTATGGCTTAGTTCAACCTTTATCCGATTGTCCTTATCGGCATAAATATTTTGGCTAAGCTCTTTAGACCAAACAATGTGTGCATTGTAGTTTTGCAGCAGCTCAGCACGAAAGTCGTCGCTATTAATCGAATCTGTAGAAGAGTTTAAAACCGACTTGAACCCCAACAGGGAGATAGCGGTAATTATGGCAAGTAGTATTATTATGGATCCAAAACCCAATGTAAATTTCTTGCCTAGGGATAAATTATTAAGTCTCATGATTGATGATGTTTTAGTTATCGAATTTGTACTGCAAAGATGAAGTACAAAAAGTCTAAAAACATCAGCAAAAAAGACCATTTGCTGCAATTAGTATAAGTACGTGTTTTTACTGGGGAGGTGTTATGCCAAGGAATACCACAGCGGCTCGCAACCCACCAAGCACCTAGTTTTCAAGCGAGAACAGGTTGTGCTTAATGGCGTAAACAACCATACCCGCCGTGTTGGCAACACCTGTTTTACTTAATATATTGCCTCGGTGAGTATCTACGGTGCGAACGCTTAGAAATAGCTTGTCGGCAATTTCTTGATTTGTATATCCTTGGCAAATATGCTGTAAAACCTCAATTTCTCGTCCGGTGAGATTGTGGGGATTTTTGGGTACGCCAGCATTGTGGCTATTTATCGTTTCTGAAGAGTATGCTTCGGTTTTTTCCTGCAGATAAGTACTTGCCGAATCAAAATGTTGTGACTCTGCTTTACGCCTATACTCATCAATATTGATGAGGTTTGCAATTAGGGCATTATTCCCATTTATTAGCGAGAGCCCTCCCCAACAGTCGATATTTACAACCTCGCCACTATTGGTGTTGGCCTTAAATGTAATGTTGAAGCTACGCTGTATGCCCCTCAAGCATCGGCGAACCTTGTTCTCAAGTTCTTCTTGGTACTCCTTCTGCACTAAATCGAAAAAATTGATCTTTAAAATTTCATCCTGTGAGTATCCAAATATCTTCAGCAGTTTGCTATTGATAAAGCTAACCTTATCGTCCTGATAGATCATTATACCGGTTAGGGTGCTATCGAGCATAGCCTTGAAACCACTTTCGGTAGCATTAATAAGTTTTTCGCGCTTTGCTATGCGAAGCTCTATTGCCTTGAGCAGCTCATCGTAATCGAAGGGTTTGGTTATGTAATCGTCGGCCCCCATCTGCATACCCACCCGAATATCTTCCCTCTCGGTTTTGGCCGAAAGGTAAATGAAGGGTATAAAACTTGTGGCAGAATTTTGCGAAATTATGGAAAACACCTCATAGCCGTTCATTCGCGGCATCGAGATGTCGCATAGGATTAGGTCTGGGATGTGCTCCATTGCTTTTTCCACACCCTCGAGGCCATTTTTAGCCAATAACACCTCGTAACCCTCTTCCTTAAGGAACATTGAGGTTGATTCTCTAAGAACCTGATCGTCTTCGATTAAAAGAACCAGCTTTTTACCCATAACACCGTGTTTAATATACCTTTTTGTTTAGCTACATAGGCCTAAAGGGTATTAAAATTTTAACTTCAGTCCCTTTTCCCTCTGTACTTTTAATATCAATTGTACCTCCGTGGGTGTCGACGCTCTGCTTCACAATTGTCATACCCAAGCCTGTACCCGAGAAATCTTCGCTATTGGTAGCCCTAAAGAATGGATCAAAAACTTTATCAAGATCTTTCTGAGGAATTCCCACACCAAAGTCATGTACGTAAAACTCGATGAAACGTTTCGATTTGCTAATCTTAAACTCAACAGGCTTAGAATTGGGTGAATACTTTATGGCGTTGGATAGAATGTTGATAAGGATATGGCGCATGAGGACCTGATCGAGTAGCACTTTAGAGAAATCACCATCGATAGTAAGGACTACCCTATCAACTGCATTGAGGGTGAGGTGCGACTCCTCAACCATTTGGGCAGCAAACTCGTGCAGGTTAATTGTTTCGGGTCGGAAAGTGAACCGCCCAGTTTGCTCCTTACCAATAAGCGATACATTTTCAAGCATGCCCGTCATCATATTAACCGACTCGTAAATACGATTAAAGCTCAGGTTCTTCTTCTGCTCGTCCCACTTGCTATGGTAACGCTGGAGCAGCTGCGAATTTGAATATATGCTAGCCAGTGGCGTGCGGAACTCATGCGATACGGTGGACACAAAGCGCGATTTAAGTTCGCTCAGCTCCTTTTCCTTTTCGAGCGAGCGAACCACAGATTCCTCAGCCAGCTTTCGCTGTGTAATATCGATGGAGTTGAAGAATATACCATTGACCTTTTTATCCTCATCTAAAACGGGTGAAAAGTTTAGTTCGAACCAAAAGTTATTACCAAACGCATCGGTTACTGGTAACTCCAACATGGTAGATTCACCTTTCAAAACTTTTTCTGCCATATCTTGCATCGACCGTGTAAGCTGGTTGGGGTAAATCTCGTAAATGGATTTTCCTACTTCAAAATTGGTCTCAAACAAATGCATTGCCCTTTCCCACGCCACGTGATTAAAACTTTGCACTTTGAGGCTAGGACTAAAGATTGCAAACGACTGGGTTGAATTGTCGAAGATTGCCTGCAACCTTTCTTCTCGCTCTTTGACAGCCAGCTCGGCCATTTTTTGAAGGGTAATATCACGAACAAAACATGCCAACATATTACCCCTTTCGACAGGTATGGCAAACACTGTAAGCTGCAGATAGTTAACAGAATTGGGCAAAACAACCTTAACCTCATGTATTCGGTTTACTGCAAATTGGTTTGACTTGCCTTTGCGCAGTAAATCCGTTGATACTTTTTGCAAAAAATCTAAAGATAATTTTCGGTTATCGACAAGGGGCAGCAGGTTGTGCATATCCCAAACCGTGATACCCATAGCTTTCTTGGCTGGTATTTGGCTAATGCTCTCGATGGATTTATTCCATGCAACGATCCTCCCATTTTCATCGGTAAGCATAATGCCATCGGGCGATTGCTCAATCATTTGTCGGAGTTTCATCTCGCTTTCACGAAGAGCCTCCTCGGCCTTTTTAAGTTCAGTGATATCTTCCTTAACCGCAATAAAATTTATTATTTTACCCTCACTGTTCACCACTGGCGAAATGGAGGCGGACTCCCAATAGACCTCGCCATTCTTTTTTCGGTTAACCAGCTGACCTTTCCAATCGTTACCCGATAAAATGGTGTCCCACATATCCTGAAAAAACTCATTATCGTGAAATCCAGAATTTAGTACTCGTGGGTTCTCACCAATGGCCTCCTGGTAGGAGTACCCTGTTATCTTAGTAAACTTAGGATTTACGTACTCAATAATCCCTTTCGTGTCAGTAATAACAATGGAAGCGGAGCTTTGCTCAACAGCAACCGAGAGTCTCGAAATCTTGTCGGAATCGGATCTACGCTGCACCATTCCCCAAACCGATGTCATAAGGAGTTTGAGCTGGTTCAGATCGGTTTCGTTGTATTCATCATCCTTATTCGCCACTCCAACAATGGCCACAATTCTATCATGCACAGTAATTGGTATGGAAATAAACCGTTGTAAGAAAGCATAATTATTTAGCAAATTGGCATTGGGGTAATCCTTAATATTGTTTACTACTAGCTCCATATGCTCACTTATCAGGGGTTCCCAAATCCCCGCTTCGCCAATTTTAAACGACTTGGGTAGATTTGACATTGATGCCTCCTGCTTGTTGGTCTGCGACCATGAGCAAAGCGTAAACTCATCTTGTTCCTGATTGTGAGAATAAATTAATCCTAAACTGCTGTTGGTAAGCGTAAGGGCTTCGTTAAGCGCAAAATCAAGTAATTCGCTCGTACTTTCGACCTTATGTTCGAATAATCGGACTATGGCCCTAAGCCGCTCAGCATTTTTGAGATTCTCTTGCTCTGCACTTTTCCTTTCTGTGATATCGGTTATAACTCCAATTACCCCCATGGTATTCCCCTCAGAATCGAAAAGTGGAGCCTTATCAAACATCACCGAACGCTGCACACCATCGAGCCGAGTATAAACGCTTTCGTAGTTTTGGGTTACTTTGGTTTCCAATATCTGCTTATCATGACTCTGATAGATTTTGGCCAAGTGCTTAGGGGTGATATCATGAACCGTTCTGCCAATTATCTCGTCGCGTGAGAATCCAACAAACTCTTCGAAAGCCTTGTTGCATCCTATATACTTGCCGCTGTTACTTTTGTAAAACACAGGGTTTGGGATGGTTTGCATAAGGGTTTCCAAAAAATCTTTCTGCTCCTTCACCTGCTGCTCGTAATATTTTCTGTCGGTTATATCATGTATAAATGAATACAAATAGGTTTGATCTTGAAATGATATTGGACCGCTAAAAACCTCAACATCCCTTACCAACCCGTTCTTTTGTCTATGCTTAAAAATGAAGTAATTACGCTGTTCCGATTGGGCTAGTGACATTTCATGCTCAATCTCTTTTGGTGTTAGGGTGTTGATGTCGGCAATGTTCATGCTCTTAATCTGAGAACGACTCCATCCGTAAAATACCTCGGCAGCTGGATTGGCATCGACTATTGCTCCCGACTTTGGTTCAACAATTAGCATCACCGCATGGCTATTTTCGAACAAACTACGGTACCGCTCCTCGCTCTCCTTAATGGCCTTTTGGCTTTTTAGCAGATCGGAAACATCTCGCGCAGCCTCAATTACATGGGTAACTTGGCCATTCTCGTTTAAAAGGGGAGAGAGAATAATATCAACATATGCCAAATCGCCATTCGGGAGGGTGTGCTCATGTATGTAGCTGCATGACTTGCCTGTTGAGAAAACATTTTTGAGTTCACACACATCTCCCAGCGAATCGCAAGGTTGATTAACACCGTGAGAAACAGAAAAACATTTGCTGCCAAGCACTTCCTGTCGATCATAACCTGTTTTGCGTAAGTAGCTCTCATTAACATCGGTAACCACATAATCCTTATCGATTACCATAATATCTTCATGCAAACCATGCAGAATAGTGCGGTAATACTGCTCACGCATACTAAGCTTGTTGTATGCTTCCCGTTTAGAGAGGAACAGCGAAATTTGCCCAGCAATAGCAATAAGCATATCGGCCTCTTCCGGCAAAAGCTTGCCTGAGCCGTTTTGCTTGTCGACGCATGAAACTGCTATGTAACCAACCATTCTTCCATCCATCAGAATGGGCTCATTAATTCTAGTGTTTCGATCGTTAAACCCTTCGGTTGAGAATATCTTCTCGTCAACACAAATTTGTATACCAATGCTATCGGGGAATTGAAATGATGATTTGGCAATACGAGTAGCCCTATCTAGAAATTCATCGATAGAAATATCCTTTGAGTTTGTTAGATTGGAAATTTGAAACAGGCAATCCAACTCTTTAATGCGCTCATTTAAATTATACTGCAACTCCTTTTCGTTGGTGATGTCCATAACAGCCGAACGAACAAGGAACTCGCCTCCTTTGGACAGCCGATTGCTCTCCACCATCACCGTTTTATCTTTCTGCTGCGACATTAAATCTATCTGGATGCTACTTGATTTTCCTGTTCTAAACAGCTGCATGCTGTGTACAAAAAAACTATTCTGTGACTCGGGGCTAATAAAACGAGTAATTTTTTGCCCCTTAAGCTCTCGTGGGGTATGGCCAACAAGCTGAGCAAACGATGTGTTGGCCGACTCAATCACAGAATCCTCATTGAACAAAACATAGCCTACCGGTGCATTCTCGAATAGATCGACAAAGTGCTGCCTCGAATCGGAGAGTTCCTCCTGTATTCTCCTTAACTCCTGATTTTGATAAGTTAGTTCCTGGTGGTACACGCTAATATCCTCGAGTAACTCCTCTAACGAAGAACCTTTTAGCATATCCTTATCTATCTGCTGCTCACTAATCAAATCTTGAATTCGTTTTCTGAATTCGTTCTTTTTCGATTCCTCTTGATTCATCGCTTTGTTTTTTAAATCACATCAGACTGGCTTGTTGCTTATGCTAGGCTTAAAAGGACAAATAGTTATCACTATTCCTTATCTTTGCCCGCAAGTATTTAGCATCCCCTAATAAAATTTGAGAGTTGTAAACAAACCCACAGTTTAACCCATAAAAATAAGAACATCGAATTATATCCCAATAGGTTTTTTCACGTATTTACTCAATGCACAAACATACCTACATAGAACTACTTTGCCCAGCTAGGGATATTGAAACGGGAAAAGCCGCCATCAATCATGGTGCCGATGCCGTTTACATTGGATACACGAATTTTGGCGCTCGCGAAGCGGCAGGCAACTCGCTAGACGACATTGCAAAGCTAATTAATTATGCACACCTATACCACGCCAAGGTTTACATCACCCTGAACACCATACTTTACGAGAATGAGTTGAAAAAGGTACAGCGGCTAATTCAGCAGCTATACGAGATAAGTGCCGATGCTTTAATTATTCAAGATATGGGTATTTTAGAGATGGACCTCCCACCCATACCCCTGCACGCCAGCACCCAAACAAACAACGTTACTGTTGAGAAGATAAAGTTTTTACAAGATATTGGTATCCAAAGGGTAATTCTAGCCCGCGAACTCTCGGTTGAACAAATTAGCAAGATAAACAATTCCTCCACCGTAGAACTTGAAGCATTTATCCATGGGGCGCTATGCGTAAGCTACAGCGGGCAATGCTATATGAGCTATGCCACAACTGGCCGAAGCGCTAACAGAGGCGAATGTGCTCAGTCCTGCCGCTTAAAATATGATCTAGTAGATGAAAAAGGTAAGGTTTTGGTACATGACAAACACCTGCTTTCGCTAAAAGATTTTAACCAAACACAAAACATAGCCAACTTAATTGATGCGGGGATTTCATCGCTTAAGGTTGAAGGCCGATTAAAGGATATTGGCTATGTAAAAAACGTAACTGGTCACTACCGAACGGTTATTGATGCAATACTTGAAGATAGACCTCACCTAAAAAAATCATCATCGGGAAGATGTACCTACCAATTTACTCCCGATATACATAAAACATTTAACAGAGGATATACAACCTATTTCACTAAGGGGCGGGAAGGATCCATGGCGTCGTTCAACACCCCAAAATCAATGGGGAAAAAGATTGGAGTGGTTAAGGAAACCCATAAGGACTACATTGTAATTGAATCGATTGAACCCATTCACAACAACGATGGTCTTTGCTTTATTGATAAGCATGAATCGCTTATTGGTTTTAAGGTTAATCATGTTGCCGATGAGAAAATTACCCCTAGCCAGCCCATTAAAGTTCATCCCGGTGCTACTCTATTCCGAAACTACGATCACCAGTTTAGCCAACAACTAATGCAAAACAAAAGCGCCGATCGCCGCATAGACTGTAACTTGTTGGTTAGGGTAGAAAACGACAGATTAATTTTGGAACTAACCGATGAGGATAGCATAACTTCAATTCTAACATTCGGTACGGGTAACGAATCTGCAAAAAATGGGGAGCAGATGATTGAAACAATGAAAAAACAGCTAATAAAAACGGGGAACACACCTTACAACATAATTCAAATAAGCGTTAGCGCAAACCAATCAACAGCTCCGTTTGTGCCAGTTGGAATAATTAATAGCTGCCGAAGAGATTTACTCGAAGCGCACAGCAAGAAAAGGATTGCCCTGCACAAGATAAACCACAGCATCATTACGCCAACCAATAATCCATACATTGAAAAAGACCTCGGCTACAAGGCCAACATTAGCAATAGTTTAGCTGAGATATTTTACAAACGGCATGGAGCTGAAAAGATTGAAAACGGATTTGAATTGAGTAATTCCCCTCAGAGCAAAACCATAATGACAACTAAGTATTGCATACTTTTTGAAATGGGGTTATGCGATGGTAGCGGAAAAAAAATTAAACAGAAACTGTATCTACAAAATAGTAACCGCAGATTTTCTTTACACCTCAACTGCAATAAATGCGAGATGCAAATCAGTTTTCCCGAGTAAAAAACTGAGTGCTTATGGCCAGTGGCTTAGATCAATTTTTCCAAACAATTTTGCATATCATAATCAAAATAGATATAATTTTGTATCTTTATAACAGTTTGAAAAACTCAAATGCAGCCACCTATGGATGTTCTATCATTAAAAGGAACCAGCCAGTACCCAGAAATACTCCTCGACGGACAGTCTGGACAACTCCATTTTTCGGGCAACTCCTTGCCCGAAGATGCTAGGGGATTTTTTGAACCCATAATGGATTGGATTAACAACTACATTGAGGCTCCACGCGAGGTGACAACCATTTCGTTTAGGATGATTTACTACAACACGCCCAGTTCGAAAATTATTTTTCAAATCCTAAAACGATTCGAGACTATCCACAACAAGCTCAGCCGGGTGAAAATTATTTGGTACTATCCCGATGATGATATTGATATGAAGTATGCTGGAAGTGACTATTCTGAGAATATTAAAATTCCGTTTGAATTTATCGATTACAAAGAGTAAAGTATTTTTACACAAGCCATATTACAGCAAAGACCAGCCAAATGGCTGGTCTTTGCTGTAATTATGTGACCCCGACAGGATTCAAACCTGTGACCTTCAGAACCGGAATCTGACGTTCTATTCAGCTGAACTACGGGGCCATTATATCTTTAAAAACTATTGTATTACCTAAACTGTAGTTCAGAGTCGAAATCTGACGTTCCCTGCCTGACTGCGCTCGGCAGGCAGGTATTCAGCTGAACTACGGGGCCGATTGCAGTGCAAAAATAGCTAAAAAAACAGATTTGCCAACGGCAACCCAAAGGTTGCTTACACTAACTTAGCAATAAATGGCAAGTTACTTACAAATAACCATCCCAAACACCTACAGCGCTTAGCGAAGCATAGCTATATTGCTTAGGAATACTGAAATCGGAATTACTTAAAGAAACTCTCTCCGCTTTTGTAACCTCTGATATATCAAGACTTCCATCACCCCGCCTAATTTCAACCTTAACAGGATAACCGGTTTCAAGCAGATTAAAGTATTCCTGCGAGCTCTCGAAGCTAGTACCATAAGCACCCTGGGCTAGCTGTGCTAAAAAGTTACTAAGATTGACAAAGTCAAAATCCTGAGCAATGGGCAATTCTTTTGCAATCCAAATGGTCTCGAGGTATAATCCATCCTCGTAAACTCCATATTTTAAGGTATTATAATCACCAATCGGGTCTCCTGATCCTTCTCGCTTAACGGAAAAACTTCGGGTCTGATCGGGAGTGCTCTCCGACGACGGGAATGACGACTCAATCATCTCCATATACATGGCGCGCATTTCTGCCTGGTTCTCGGCATCAACACCCACTAGTTTCTCCTCAATTGATGCTTCGAGTTCAGCCCTTACCTCTTTCACAAACTTTTTGGGATTACCTTTCCAGTATGTCCGATTATTATGGTTGATATAAATAATCTCACTTCTCTCAAGATCGAATATGGTGGTTAGTTCTGCTCCCTCCATCTTCATATATCCTTTGTATAAATACACCTGCTCTACCCTTTCGGCCCTAGAACTACTGGGCAAACTGTAATACCGGGTGGTTATATGCCATCCATTTGAATACCCCAATAGTGCCAAAACCTGAAATAATACTATCAGAAATGCTCGTAACATATCAAAAAAGATTTAGTGGATTAAATATGAGTCCACTCCGAAAAGTCCATTTACCCCTAAATCTCCTAAAGGGGACTTGCTAAAATTCTGATTTTTAGGCTTTCCCTTTAGGGGCAAGGGGTTGAAAAGGATAAAAATCAGAATTTTGGGACTTTTCGGAGCGGACTCAAAGATATAAAATTGGTTTAACTTTTAGTGCATATCAGAATGTGGCTGCAATCCTTCGCAATCTGTAAACAAAACGTAAATTTGCAATAAACCATTACTCAAGATGAACACGCGAAGATTAGCTAATGCTTTTAAACGATTGACGCACCTGCCACTCAACAAGAATTTATTACTCTACACCAGCAATAAGCTACACCACTTTTACCTAAAGCTAGCTGGCTCTACCAAGGTTGCTTACCCATCAACCGTAATGCTTGAACTCACCAATAGATGCAATTTGCGGTGTACCATTTGCCCGCGAGAGTCCGAATATGGTAACCAAATGGATAAGGGAAATATGGATGTTCAGCAGGCAAAGAGCATTGTAGATGAGCTATGGCCATACCTCGACTCCATTGGGCTAACCGGAATGGGCGAAACTTTTCTTTATGATGATCTGGAAGAGATTGTCAACTACATCAAGGCCAAGAATCGCGAAATCATTATTTCGTTATCGACCAATGCCGTGGTTCCTAACTTTATAGAAAAAGCCAAACGGATTGTTGATAAGGTGGATACAATCCAAATCTCCATAGATGGTGTTGGAGATACTTACAACTCCATTCGCAAGGGATCATCCTTCGAGTTGCTATCGAATAATATAAAGGAGTTGGCCAAAATATGCAAAAACACGCAAACCACCCTAATGTTAAATATGGTGGCTACCAAGGAGAACCACACCGATATGGCCTCGCTGGTGAAGTTTGCCTCGGAAAGTGAAGTGAAATATGTCGACTTTACTCTTTTCAACCTTGCCGC
Organism: Bacteroidales bacterium UBA2295; assembly: GCA_002345825.1. Taxonomy (GTDB): domain Bacteria; phylum Bacteroidota; class Bacteroidia; order Bacteroidales; family Tenuifilaceae; genus Perlabentimonas. The sequence continues at coordinate 29,293 of DDWD01000137.1, read as the reverse complement.
CGTTACAAACCAAGAGATTAGCTACTACAGTTTTTATAAATCTCCAGCATTTATAAGCAGTCTGAATAGTTTGGAAAAAGCAATAGGCCAGCACCCAGAGGTTACTGTTACCAATAAAAACTTTACAACGAACAACAGCTTCCAAAAGTGTCCTTTTCCTTGGACACACTTCTACATAACATGGGATGCTTACATTGTGCCATGCTGCGCCAAACCTTTTCCAAAGGAAATGAATTTTGGAAATGTGAGGGGACGAAAAGTAATCGATGTGCTAAACTCAATCCAGTACCAGAAATTCAGAAAGATGTGGTTTGAAAATAAAGCCCCATTTTTTTGCAAGAAATGCCACTTCCTAAATATCGAACCGGTAAGATAAAAAATAGAAGGGAGAGCAAAATTCTGCTCCCCCTTGTAGGATATATGATGTGATAGTGAAAACCTTACATCATTCCACCCATTCCGCCCATTCCGGGGTTACCCATAGGTGGCATTGGGTTCTCTTCTTTCTCATCGGCCATTACACACTCGGTAGTGAGGAACATACCAGCGATTGAAGCAGCGTTCTCAAGGGCAACACGAGTTACCTTGGTTGGGTCAATAACCCCACTCTTGTATAGGTTCTCATACTTATCGGTGTAAGCATTGTAACCATAATCGCCTTTACCCTCTTTAACTTTCTGAACCACAACTGAACCATCCTGTCCTGCGTTACTTACAATTTGGCGTAGGGGAGCCTCAATGGCTTGGCGAATAATTTTAATGCCAGTATTTTGATCCTCATTTTCAACCACTAAACCATCAAGACCTTCGAGGGCACGGATGTACGCAACTCCACCACCAGGAACAATTCCTTCCTCAACAGCAGCACGTGTTGCGCTCAATGCGTCGTCTACACGATCCTTCTTCTCTTTCATCTCAGTTTCAGTTGATGCACCAACGTAAAGTACAGCTACACCACCAGCCAGTTTAGCAAGACGCTCCTGAAGTTTTTCGCGGTCGTAGTCAGAGGTTGTATTCTCAATTTGCAGCTTGATTTGAGCAACACGCTTAGCAATAGCATCCTTGTTTCCAGCACCATTTACAATAGTAGTGTTCTCCTTGTCAAGGCTAATTTTCTCAGCCGAACCTAGCATATCAATTTTGGCAGCATCAAGGCGAAGACCTTTCTCCTCAGAGATTACCACACCACCTGTTAGGATAGCGATATCCTCAAGCATCTCCTTACGACGGTCGCCAAAACCTGGAGCCTTAACGGCAGCAATCTTAAGCGAACCACGCAGCTTGTTAACCACAAGGGTTGCAAGAGCCTCACCATCAATATCCTCAGCAATAATTAGGAGTGAACGACCATTCTGAGCAACTGGCTCCAGAACAGGAAGCAGATCCTTCATGGTTGATATCTTCTTATCGGTGATAAGAACGTATGGATTCTCCAGAACGGTCTCCATTTTATCAGGGTTGGTGATAAAGTATGGAGAAATGTAACCGCGGTCGAATTGCATACCTTCAACTACTTCAACAGTAGTTTCAATTCCCTTGGCTTCTTCAACGGTGATAACACCCTCCTTCTTCACCTTCTTCATGGCCTCGGCAATAAGTTTTCCAATCTCGTTGTCGTTATTTGCCGAGATGGTAGCAACCTGCTCAATCTTGGTGTAGTCGTCACCAATTTCGATGCTTTGCTTCTTAAGACCTTCAACAACTTGGGCAACTGCCTTGTCGATACCACGCTTCAAATCCATTGGATTTGCACCGGCAGTAACATTTTTCAAGCCAACACCAATAATTGCCTGAGCAAGAACAGTAGCAGTTGTAGTACCATCACCAGCATCGTCACCAGTTTTGGATGCCACCTCTTTCACCATCTGTGCGCCAATGTTCTCCATTGGATCGCTAAGGTCAATTTCCTTAGCAACGGTCACACCATCCTTAGTTATTTGGGGCGATCCAAACTTCTTCTCAATTACCACGTTACGCCCCTTAGGGCCCAGGGTTACTTTTACTGCATTGGCTAGCTGATCAACCCCTTTTTTCAGCTGATCGCGAGCCTCGATATCGAAGCTAATAATTTTTCCTGCCATAATTATAAGTTTACTTTAAAGTTTATAAAACAATTAAACAATCAGTTTTCATTGGACGCAAAAGCTACACAACAGCTAGAATATCTGACTGCTTCATCATGAGGTAATCCTTACCATCGATGTTAATCTCAGTACCAGCATACTTGCCGTATAGTACTACATCGCCTTTCTTCACCTCCATGGTTACATCTTTGGTTCCAGAACCCAGGGCTACAACCGTACCCTTCTGAGGCTTTTCCTTTGCTGTGTCGGGGATGTAAATACCGCTTGCAGTTTTCTCTTCTGCTTCCATGGGCTCAACTAGAACCCTGTCGGCCAATGGTTTAATTTTTACTTCTGACATGTCTTACATGATTTATTGTTAATAAATAATTTTCGATTTACAGCCTTGCATATTGCGAAATGCGTGCCAAAGGGAAAATGTGACATTTTTGCCAACTTTCTAAAGATAACATACTGGTTAAAGCATAGGGTATAACCCACCACAAGCACACCATTAATTGCTGAAGACAAACACCAAGCAGACTGAATAGCATATCGTTGCAAGAACGGACTTAAGCAAACACGCAATTGTAACCAGTGAAACAAAACAGTATATGCCACAAGCAAAGTATGGCTAACATACTAACTGGTAAGCACTTTGAGTTGGGGTAAAACAAAAGGGTGTCAGTATCTGTCATACTGACACCCTTTGGGTATTTAAAAACTGTATTGCCTAATTAGTTCTCTTCAGGCTTTTCTCCATCACCATTCTCATCAGGAGTTGGCGTTGGGAAGGATGGCAAAGCCGATGGACTTGGAGTTTTGTCAAGCTGTTCCTCAATAGCGGAACGGCTAACCTCTCCCTTATCACGCGGAATGGCAAACGATGCTAATAAGCTTAGAACTAAAAGGCTAATAGCCAAAGTCCAAGTAGCTTTCTCCAAAAAATCGGCAGTTTTACGAACGCCCATCACTTGATTTGATGATGCGAAGTTCGATGCTAAACCTCCACCCTTAGAGTTCTGAACCAGCACAATTAGTATTAGTAGAATACTGGCAATAATTATTAATACTGAGATAAGCAGATACATTGCTAATGATTTTAACGTTTATTTATCGGGTTGACTCTTAATTTCTTCAATTTGACCGGCAAAGTAAGCTCTTTTTTCTGGATATTTCAAACTTAATTTCTCGTAAATTTTTATGGCCTTATCCTTAAGCCCCTGCGTAAGGTAAATTTTAGCTAATGATTCACTAGCAGCGTCTTCGGGTTCTTTGAGCGAATCCAGCGAAATATCATCCTGCTCCTCCCTCGCTTCATGGGCAGGTTGACGGGGTACAATCCTTGGGTTAGTTTCAATAAATGCATCAATCAATGAGAAAGGATCGTCTGGATCGCTCTCATGAGATGGGGTAATTTCATGATGGTCACTCTTGTTAATTAGATCTAAAACCGAAGGTTCTTCTTTTGGTTTATCATCTTGCTTTGGGGGGATTTCTTTTGCCTTTAACTTGTTAAAATCAATCGATAGCGACTTGTAACCATCCTCGTCCAGTATCTCTTGGGGTATCTCCAGGGTATAGAGCTGAGGATCCATAAACACCTCTTCATCGGTTTTGTGCTTGCCCCCATCGGCTGCATCTCCAAGTTCTAGCAGGGTTTCATCTTGTTTAGCTTGATCAATATTCGCAGGAGAAACCTCATCATGCAACTCGCTTACCTCCTCCGATTCATCAAGCATGAATGACATATCGGCCTCATTTTCTGGCTGTGGTCTATCCTCTGCTAAAAGTGCTGACTGATGATCATGCGAGTGCAAAGCGAAGAATAAAACTCGTCGGTTTGAAGCTAGTGCCGATAATTTTTGTACCCTTTCATTAAATCCTACTTTATCAGCACTTTTTCCGCAAGCTAAACATAAAACGCGGGCCGCATAAAAGTATGGATATTGTTTAACCAAGCCATCGAGGGCATCATCTAATTCGTTATCAATACTATTGATACGATCGAGACATTTGTAAAACTGCTCCTTTTCCATAGCTACCAGTTTGCTACTGCACTATTAAAAATATCTTCAACCAGCTTATCTACAATCAAACTAACAAGCTCTTGCTCAACCTGCACCAACTGCTGACGGCTATCAAAATCTTCGAAATGGGAAAATGTTTTGTCGTAGTTCTGCGATGGATCAATGGCATTTTCAAACTTAACCCTAACGGCAATGGTAAGCCTGTTCATGGCAGCCACCTCGTTACCTTGAATAGCGACTGGTTGCACGCGGTAATCGCGAATCTCGCCACTGAAAGATAAATCACCATACGATGAAATCACGTTGAGTCGAGTCTGGGTAACAAATCTATCTCTCAACTTTTCCGACAAGGAATTACTGAGAGTGGGGTTAACCAGGGGCGCCAAATTTTGGAAATGATCAACACTCACCGTTTTCACATCGGGTGAAATGGATGCTCCGGTAAAAGAGTAGCTCATAGAGCACGAGCTGATCACGACCAAGAGCAATAGGGCAAACATGGTGTTTGCAGACACTATTCGCATTTTCTGATTTATCAACATTCTAACCTAATCTAAATTATACTCCTTAATCTTACGGTAAAGCGTACGCTCCGATATGCCCAACTCCTGAGCAGCCTGCCTGCGTTTTCCGTTGTACTTTTCCAGCGCTTTTTTAATCATTTCTATCTCCTTATCGGCAAGCGAGAGAGACTCCTCCACTATCTCCTCTGTATCTTGAATATGAGGGTGATCCTGAGAATAGGTTTTGGGCTCGTAATCGTTATGTTGTGGAGATGATATATAGGGTGTTTCCTCCTTGTAAAGATTTTTAATTATTCCTGCACTTTCACGGCTCACATCGACACCATGGTTGCCGTTTTGCAACATATCGAGCACAAGTTTTTTTAGGTCATTCACATCGTTGCGCATATCGAAAAGGATTTTGTAAAGAATCTCCCTTTCGTTTGCAAACGAGGGTTCAGTGGCAGTTGACTTGTTAACTAGGGCTGGCAATTTGGTGGGGTTGTAATCTGGCAAATAATGCAGCAACTTATCGGCAGTAACCAAGCGCGATTCCTCGATCACAGATATTTGCTCGGTTACATTCTTCAGCTGGCGCACATTGCCCGGCCACTTGTAATTTACAAGAATGCGCCGAGCATCATCATCGAGGGTCATGGTGGGCATTCGATACTTTTCGGCAAAGTCGGATGCAAATTTACGGAAGAGCAGCGGTATGTCCTCAATACGCTCGCGCAGCGGAGGGATATTAATTGGTACCGTGTTGAGCCTATAGTACAAATCCTCACGAAATTTACCGTTTTGAATTGCCTCAACCAAATTGATGTTGGTTGCTGCAATAACGCGCACATCTGTTTTTTTAGCTTTTGATGAGCCCACCCTTAGAAATTCGCCGGTTTCAAGTACACGCAGCAACCTAACCTGTGTTGATAAGGGGAGTTCTGCCACCTCATCGAGAAAAATTGTACCCCCATCGGCCACCTCAAAATAACCCTGACGGCTCTCCATCGCTCCAGTAAACGATCCCTTTTCATGACCAAAAAGTTCCGAGTCTATTGTTCCCTCTGGAATTGCACCACAGTTCACCGCAATGTAGTTACCATGCTTGCGAGCGCTAAAGGAATGAATGATCTGGGGGAAAACCTCCTTACCAGTCCCGCTCTCTCCTGTAATAAGCACAGATAGATCTGTTGGTGCAACTTGCAAACCTATATCAATAGCTCGATTTAGCCCTTGCGAGTTGCCAATAATCTCGAATCGTTGCTTAATGCGTTGTAAATCATTATTCATACCTAACGATAAATTGATACTGACAAAATTACATATTTTACCACTAAGCTACAATATGGTTTTCGATTTATTTACACGGATCAACATTTAGTAGGATTATTTTATGCCTGACAATTTTACTTTTTTAAACCTTTGGAATCCTAGTTACAATCAAGGTATAAAAAAGGTTGATATTGATTTAGCGATAAATCCATTTCAAAGCAAGGTTCACTTTACAAATTAGTAAACTATTATTATCGAAAAACCCTTTGCCGAAGCAAAGGGCTTAGATATTATTTCCAGCACATTTAGGAAAGTTCTACTCAGCCTCCTTAACAAGCAGCACGTATGTTGGAAAGTGATCGGAGTATCCACCAGTATACTGTCCTCCGGCGTAGGAACGAAGTGGATAGCCCTTGAATCGTCCAGCAGACTGCTGTAAGAATTTTCGGTTAAACACATTGGCCTTAAAAAAGCGGTACGACGAATAGTCTTTCTCTACCAATGGCTTGCTCATAATTATCATATCGAATAAACTCCAGGTGTCTCGCCAAGCAAGTGTTCCAATCCCTTTTTTGTAAAAATTATAGTAGGGATTATACAGCTCATTGTCCTTCATCCTCTTCTCTTTTGAAACGGCTTTCAAATATTTGGATACACTCTCATTATCAGGATTATCATTCAGGTCGCCCATAAGAATCACTTTTGCATTGGGGTCGATGGCTTGAATCGAGTCGATGATCTGTCGCCCCAGCTGAGCTGCAGCATTCCTTAGCGGCCTGCTTCGGCTCTCGCCACCACTACGCGAAGGCCAGTGCGACACAATAAAGTGAATTGGTTCTCCGTGCAATTCACCCGAAACAAGCAGCTGATCGCGAGTACGGAATTGTTCTTGCTCGGGAATAGTTAACCTATGACTTATTACATTGGTCACTTTAAAATACTCAGGTTGATACAAAAGAGCTACGTCAATGCCTCGTCTATCGGGTCCGTTTCTATAAATAACCTGATAATTACGTGATGCAATAGCTTCTCGCTTGGCTAGATCCTCCAGAACGGTCTCGTTCTCGATTTCAGAAACCCCTAGAATTGCTGGCCCATGGGGTGTAAAATCTGTGCCTATTTCAGAAATCACCTTGGCAAGGTTATCTAACTTCTCGAAATATTTTGGGGTATTCCAATTGTTAGGACCTTCGGGTGTGAACTCATAATCGTTCACACCTTTGGTATCCAGCGTGTCAAAAAGATTCTCAACATTATAAAAAGCAATGCAAACCACTTTAAATTCCTTCTTGTCCTGAGCCTGCACCTGAGCAGTGAACAAAAAAGTTGCAAGCATAGCTAACACAAAAACTTTAGATATAATGGCCTTGGCATTCTGTATCATAAATAGTTTGATTTTAGATTAAAAAACAAATCGAGGGTATATACTTGTAAAAATCGAAAATGGGCGATAAAGATAGCTTAAAAATGGATTTTATGAGGGCTATCTCGGCAATTTTATCTATTTTTAATGCCCCTTTTTTGGGGACATTTTACATTTAAATAACTCCTTTTAAGATGCTTATGAGAAAATCTGTATCACTTGCATTTATGCTGCTTGCCATAATCAATATTGGTTATGGTCAGATAGATACCACGGTGGTTGATTCAAAAGAAGAATACATCCCAGTAATCAGCCTCTCGGCTTCGGATTTTGAAACCGATGATGAGGCACATGACATATCGGGATTGCTCCAGGGATCGCGCGACATTTTCATGTCAACAGCCGGGTACACTTTTGGGTCTGCTCGATTTAGAGTGCGAGGCTATGGTTCTGAAAATTCAACCGTTCTTATCAACGGGGTTACGGTAAACGATCCCGAAACGGGTCGGGCCTTCTACTCCACCTGGGGTGGGCTAAATGATGCCATGCGAAACACTGTAAACACCATAGGCTTGGCTCCTTCTGAAGTCGCCTTTGGGGGATTTGGTGGAACTAATAACATCCAAATCAGGCCTTCGCAAAATCGACTAGATACTCGTATCACCTACTCGGCTGCTAACCGTAACTATAGAAATCGGGCAATGTTTACCCACTCAACCGGAATGGTTGACGACTCATGGGCGATGACCATTTCTGGATCGCGCCGTTGGGCACAGCAAGGTTATGTTGATGGCACGTTTTACGATGCCTACGCTTACTTTGTAGCACTTGAGCGTAAGTTCAACGAGTCCAACAGCTTCACGTTTACAGCTTTTGGTGCTCCTTCTAAAAGCGCCCGTTCGGGAATTGCAGTTCAGGAAGCCTACGATTTAACCGGCGACCAGTTTTACAACCCCAACTGGGGATATCAAAATGGTGAAGTTCGTAACGCCAGGGTAAACAATTACCACAAACCCATGATGCTTTTAACCCACTATGGTACTTATGGTAAAACTTCAGTTACTTCAACAGCAGCCTACTCGTTTGGTCGAGGTGGAAATACTGCATTGAACTGGCGAAACGCTTCGTCTCCTACATGGTTTGAGGGCTCAACCCTGAATTGGCTTGTAGGATCTGACCCTCGCCCGGACTACTACCGCTATCTTCCTAGCTACTACGAGGGGGTTGACGACTACATGTTCAACAAGCTTACCGACCTTTGGCAAAACGACGAAAGCTTTCGTCAAATCAACTGGGATCATATGTACTTTGCCAACTCCGATGAAATCTCGGCCGATGACCCTACTGGTGGAACACGGTCGAAATATATCGTAGAGGAACGCCGTAATGACCACAGCCAATGGACTTTCAACACCAATGCACGACATACATTAACCGAAAGGATTATTCTAACAGGTGGTGCCAACGTATCCCTTTTCAAGGGTAATCAGTTTAAGGTGATTAGCGACCTGCTTGGAGGCGACTGGTGGAAAGATGTAGATCCATTCGCTGAGCGCGATTTTGCCGACGAGGACTTTTACCAGAACGACCTAAACAACCCTAACCGGCTGGTTAAGGAAGGCGACAAGTTTGGTTACGACTTTACAGCCAACATCAATCAGATTGATGTTTTTGCTCAGTCGGAATTCTCGTACACTAAGGTTGACTTTTTTGTAGCCGCTACGTTATCACACACCTCATTCTGGCGTACAGGACATATGCGTAATGGTCGTTTCCCCGACAACTCCTATGGCGATTCAGAGAAGAATAATTTTCTAAACTATGGCGTTAAGGCCGGGGCAACCTATAAACTTTCCGGTCGTCATTACTTCGATTTAAATGCTGGGTACCAAACCCGCGCGCCATACTTCCGCAACTCCTACATATCGTCACGTGTTAGGGATCATGTTGTAGATGGGCTAAAGAGCGAGCAGCTTTTTGCCGTTGATGCAAGCTACATCGTTCGTGCGCCAATTGTTAAGTCGAGATTTACAGTTTACTACTCCGAAATTCTGGATCAAACTTGGAACCGTAGCTTTTACCATGAGGGCTACAACACCTTTGTAAACTACATCATGACAGGTGTAGATACTCGGAATATGGGTGCAGAGCTTGGCCTTGAAGTAAATATCACTCCCGACTTATCTGTAAATGCTGTTGGTGCTTGGGGACACTACACTTACAATTCAAGACCGAATGTTTCTGTTGCAAGGGACAACGACTATGAATTGTTAGCCGAAAACAGGACGGTTTACTTCAAGAACTTTTTTGTAGGAGGCTTTCCACAGGCAGCAGGTTCGGTAGGTTTTAGATACAATGCACCAAAATACTGGTTTGTAGGCGGTGGTTTGAACTACTTTGGAAAGTGGTACATCGATCCTAACCCCGATCGCCGCACAGAGGAGGCGTTGGAAGGGCTTGTATCAACAGATCCCCAGTGGAACGACATTCTAGACCAACAGGCTATGAACGATGGATTTACCCTCGATTTCTTTGCTGGCAAATCATGGCGAATTGCACACAAATATTTCATCAGAGCAAACCTAAGCGTGAGCAACGTCCTAAACAATAGGGATTTGACTGTGGTTGCATTTGAGCAGCTCCGTTTCGATTCAAGAGATATTGACAGGTTTCCGCCCAAGTTTGCATATATATATGGTACAAATTTCTTCCTTAACGTAAACTTCTCGTTTTAATCCGTTTTTAATCGTAAATAAATAAACATCTACATACTATGAAAAGAATTAATTTTAAATTTTTAGCCGTAGCATTACTTGTTGCCGTTACCGCCTATAGCTGCATCGACGATAAGTTTGACAACCCACCTATTACTGAACTGCCCGAAGGTTCAATAGTTACAATCCAAAAGCTAAGGGATTTATGCCCTCCAGGCAATACCTTCAAAATTACAGGCGATACCTCGCTATACGCCGTGGTTACCATGGATGAAATGTCGGGTAATATCTACCGTAATATCTTTATACAAGATAATACTGGAGCAGTTAATCTTCGCTTTGGCTCAACCAGCGGGCTTTATGAGGGCGACTCCATTAGGCTTTACCTAAAGGGTGCCGTTCTATCGTGGTACAACAACCTGTTCCAAATAGACTCGCTGCACGCCGATTACAATGTGATAAAGCAAGCCACCAATAGGAATGTTGACCCAGAGCTGGCTACCATTAGCCAGATTAACTCCGATCATGACTACTACCAATCGCGACTGGTGAAAATTGAAGATGTGCAGATTAAAGCATCGGATACAGCCAGCATTTGGGCTCCTTATCAGCAGTATGGAGAAATTTACATAGAAGACACCCAGAACAAATCAATGTTGATCCGTACAAGCGGCTATGCAAAATTTGCGGGTGAGAATGTTCCCAACGGATCTGGTTCAATTATCGCCATTGTTGGTCTTTACCGCGAAACCGTTCAGTTGGGCATTAGGAATACCAGCGAAGTTGATCTTTACGGAGAACGTTTTGGCGACGAAGGCCCTGGTGAGGGAGAAGGTTCTGGAACTTTTGAGGATCCATACAACGTAGCTGCAGCTATAACTAATAACTCTGGAACCGACAAATGGGTTGCGGGATACATTGTTGGTGTAATGGAAACAATAGATGAAAATGGCAACAATCTTTCAGAGTCTAATCCATCATTCGAAGCCCCCTTTAACACACCTTACAACATTTTAATTTCAGATAATCCTAACGAAACAAGTTTATCAAGTTGCCTTATTGTACAGTTACCTTATGGTGAAATTCGAACAGTGCTAAACATAGTAGATAATGAGGCGAACTTAGCGAAAGAAGTTATGGTTCGCGGCGACTTAATGGCGTACTTCGGCAGCCCAGGTGTAAAAAACACTGACGGCTACTGGATTGATGGTGATGGGCTAAACCCTGATGATGTTGTTCCAATTGATGCCTTTTTCGAAGAAGACTTTACTAGCAACCTTGGCTCATTTACAGCTTATAGCATTTCAGGTGATCAAGTTTGGGAATGGAAAAATTATGATAATGGCTGTGCTGTAATGTCAGGATTTGCAGGATCAGCCTACGCTAATGAGGATTGGCTTGTTTCTCCCGCTATAGACCTAGCTGGTAAAACTAACGTTGTAATGAACATAAGAGAAGCCGTAAACCACATTACTAATAATGGCTACAACGAACTTCAAGTTCTTGTATCTACAGATTACGATGGCACAAGTGCTCCATCAACTGCAAGTTGGACTGAACTTACTGGTTTTAATCGCCCAGCAGGATCTGACTGGAATTTTGTTGATAGCGGAGACATCAGCATGACTGCCTATGATGGAGAGACAATTCATATTGCCTTTATGTACAAAAGCACTACTGCAGATGCATCAACATGGGAAGTTGGTAAGGTTATTCTTTTTGAACAGCAATAATGCTTATACATTACACAGAGAACGGCCCTTTATTGGGGCCGTTTTTGTTTTCACAAATCCTTACAATGTCAATCAAAACATCAAGTCCACTGATCTGGCATTAATCAATAGGGCGAGAACAATAGCATAATGCCTACATAATTGCACACGGCATTAGTTAAGAATAATTAAGTAGTTAACGTGAGTTCGACATAAGGAATAATCATGTATCTCCTTTATAAATAAGCGAATCAGGTGGATCATTGTGATTATTGTTTTTATTACTAAGGTTATTTGAGTTTATAATAAGGTTTCTAGTAAGTTCATAAACCTTATCTTGGTTTTTTAACCATATTAACAGAACGAAACCAAAGATATCCAACCTTATTACCTTATTTTGTGGAGTCTTATATCAACGCGTTACATCGAACTCACGTTAGTTAGGTTAACAAAAAAAGCCCCAACCGGGGCTTTTGATATCTTGTAAAATAGGATTATTTGCTACCAGCTGGTAGTGTAAGTATGGTTGTAAATTCTATAGGTTTTGCGTTCGCCTGTCTTATCGGATGTGAAGTGAATATAGCCCGAAAGCATCGAAATTCGCTTACCTGAAGTTGACGTGGCCTCAGCCTCTAAGGGCTGATTTACATTAAGTGTTAAAGAATGATTCCCTTTTCCCGAGAATTTTTGTCCAACATTATCGATGGTAATAGGTGCTTGACCTGGTAATTCAAGTTCAACCTTATTGATGGTGAAGGGAGCATCGTACTTAGCCACAACTGTTATGGCAACCTGTGACGAGGTAATACTACCTCCATCGGTAGCTGCAGCAGTTAGTCGAATGGGTTCGTTTACAAATATGGCTGCCTTGTCGGCAGTTATATCGAAATAGAACTTTTTCTGCACATTGTTATTGCCAAATCGGTAAGTTACTAGAATGTGATTTTCAGGATCTTCATAGCAGTTAAAGTAATCGTACTTTATCAATGCATGATCCTTGTTATTAATTGTGCTCGTTACGCGGGCACACTCCGAACGAACCATTGGTTTGCGTGAGGTATGAACATACCTGTCGCCTAGCCTTAGGGCGTACTTAAGCTCACCCAAACCGCTCTCTAGCTCAACCAGTTCAATGCTTTTATAAAGGCTCGCATAACGAGTCATCCCTAAGTTAGCTTTGTCCTTACGACCATCCATAAAATAATCGGCAAGTATACGTAGCTCACCCAAGTTTTTCTCAATATCATCTAGGTTGGTAATATTATCGGCAGCAGCAACCAGCTCATCGAGTTGGCGAGTCATTTCCTCATCTCGCTTTTTAAATTCTTCTACTAGTTTCCATATTTCCGTTCGGGGGAATGGATACTTAATGTGGTAGTTGAAGCGTACGGCACGCGATTTTTTATCCTCTAATTTCTCCCAATAGAACTCCTCCACTTTTGACAAGGATATTCCCTGCAAAAAAGGAACCGGGCCAGAGGTTGTGGTAGTGGTGGTGGCAAAATTCTCAAGGTACGAAGAGATTTTATTTACGGTATTCTCCTCAACCCGCATCTCCGATGTAGTTTGAACATTCTCGGCTACAGCACTTACAATTTGCTCTTTCACCATATTCAGAGCATTCTGCTGTGCTTCTTGAACTGTTGATCCGCTACCAACGGTAATAATATAGTCTTTTTCGAGCCCGTTTACCCAGCCAGGTTGTCTTCTGCTACTCGATTCAACTACCTTGTTTTGAGCAACACAAGCCACGGCAAAAGTGAGTATGGGGAGTATAAGGAGTAATCGTTTCATCGTTAGGTAGGTATTTGATGGTTTTGCCAAAAACATATTCTTCTAGGATTTACGCTTTGGCATATCGTAGTGAAATACTTAAGGAATAGGCGTAGTTGTAAAAAAGACCCAGCAACCCACCTTGGGTTGCTGGGAAAATTAGGGTACAGACTAACGCTGGTTAGCCATATTCTCCATCTCCTGGTTGAAGATCTGCTCGAATTTCATCTTGTCATAGTCAAGACGAAGTCTGTCGTCCTTGCTGATGTTGTCGCTAACCTTGTTTAGTAGCTCATCCTTGGCAATTTCAACAGCCATATACACGATGTACTTACCCTCAAGTTGACGAGTCTCCTCGCATATAACGGACATATTGTTCAGCTCTTGGTTAACCACCGAACGGGTCATATCCTCGAATTTCTCAGCAAACTCATTGGCTTCGCCAACGGTGATATCCTGAGTGTAACGGTCGGTTACAGCCTTAATGGTACTGTTAATTCCAGTAGCAAGAGCCGAGCGTGCATCAACATTGGCCTTACGCTTAGCAGTGCTAAGGTTAGTGCTCTCACCCATACCAGTTCCACGGAAGTGAGTTCTGTCGGCAGCATATTCGCTTCCGCTACAAGGAATAATAACTTTAGTACCTAGTCCATCAGATACTTTTTTGCTACCCCCACAGCTAGCAAGGGTAAATGCTCCTGCAATAACAACAATTGCAAAAAGTGCTTTAGTCAGTTCAAGTTTTTTCATAACTTTCAAAAATTTAGGTTAATAGAAATAGTTAAAAATAAAGGTAAAAATATTTTGCTCTGTTAATTCTTATAAAGCCAACTCCAATCGAAATTTTTTGATGCTCCATAGTGGGCCCATGATTGAGCCACATCGCGTCCAGCTTCAATCTTCATCTTCTGAATATCAATGCTGTCTTCGTATTTTTTCATTTTAAATCCCCAAGCAGCCCCGCCTTCGGCCTCAACGGCAGCCGTAACTGTTGCAACGAGTTGCTGAGCCTCCTCGTAACAGCCCATATCTGGAGTAATCTTACCTAAGTTCTCTTCAACCTTGGAAAGCTCCTTACCAGCCCATGCAGATTTAGCTGCCGATAGGTACTCGTTACATTGCTGATTTGAAAACTCGTCGTAAATATCAATCGATATTTGCATACATTTATCGAAGCACTCGCGGCTAACATCAGGAACCGACATTAGGGTGAAAAGAGCCTCCTCGTAATTTTTCTGACCAGCAAGTGCCTGTGCTGAGGATATAATTACATCGCACTTTGAGTTGTAGTACTCAATGATTTTTTCTTTACCCTTCTCAACAAACCCGCGAAATTGGCCGTGCCTTGGGTTGATGCCATTTAATGCTTGCGTATAGGCTCTTTCCTCGGTGGTTCCAACGCCCTTTACCTGAATACTTGTTTGACTGTAGATATTCTGGGTAAGCATATCAACAATGTACAACGTAACATCCATGGTAAGTGAAACCATAGGTGGGGCGGTTGGTGTAACATCCTTATTAAGGATAGATAGCATAGGAACCATTACGAATTGGGCGGCATTCTCTGTAGCACCTAATCCATTAAGGCTTGCCACTTGCATTAGCCTATTCTGCAGATTTCGCTGTGCACCACCCGGAACTCCGGCCTCATCGGGAACAATTGCCGCAATGGCAATACGCCCTAGGTCATCGGTTTTGCCCAAACTGCTCTGAGATATCCCTGAGTAGTAGGTAGCTAACAGCGAAACGATTAGTATTGTAAGTCTTTTCATCTTAGTATTAGGTTAAGTTCTAAAGTTTTTTTCTTTAATCAAACCCCGTGCCGAATTATTCATTTGCAAAACAAACTTTAATTGACCCTGAAAGGTTACTGCCAGCTACTTCTCACCTACAATTAGCCAGGCCTCGCCCAAACCACGCATATAGATTTTAGAATCGATTTGGAAATTATCGCGCAAATGCTTGCTTAGCCCGCTCACCCATCTACGGGTATCAACGGCACGCTCTCGTCCTCTGCTATCTGTTTCCATCATAGGAATGCGAACCTGCTCAAACCTCATCTGGTTGTCGCTGGCATCGGTAAGGCTAAACCTACCCGACACGGTGTTATCGTAGAACCAGTTCTCGATGTGTTCCAACAGTTCCAACTCCTCACCATCGTAGGTGTAGTATGTTTCCAAATTATCGAACCAGTTGGCAAAACGCCTAATGTTAACTCTTACCTCGCGGCCAATTTGGAACATCTCGTCGAAGTGACGCTGAAGGCCTGCGTTAAAACCATCCATATGGCTTAGAACAGCCTCCTCGAGTAGTAACTCGGGAGATGCAGCCGACGAAGGTGCACCTGCACCAGCTGCGCCAGAAATTTGTTTTGAGGTGTAAGCATCGAGTCCACGGAGGTTAAAACTGATGTATTTATTGGGGCCTTGACGCTTAATGTCGAAGCTAAGATCCATAATAATATCGGCCTTGGCTGTACGTTTTAGCATATCTACAGGGCTTTCAGCCAACTCGGAGCTCGAAGTGGATGACATAAGCATAGCTGCTTCGGCAGCTTCGCGCTCAAGGTTGCGCAGCTCCATCTCCAAATCCTTAAGAGGGAAACCTCTGTCGGCCATGATTTGACCCATCTTGGTAATAACCAACCTTAGGTCGGCATCGTTCTGCATTGCGGCCTTGTAATCGGGGAGGGTTTGTGTTGCTCCCATATTATCGAACTCAATTTTATATCCACGGCTAATGCAGTACTGGTCGCTAGGTACCACCATAATGGTGGGCTTTTTGGCTTGTCCAAATAAACCTGCTGCCAGAAGCGTGAAAACGATTAATCCAAATAATTTCTTCATAACTATTAGTTTTCTGTAGTTAATCAATTTGAAAAAAATATTGCATCAAAATTAGAAACCGGTGCTAAGGCTGCGTGCAATGCCATCGGTTTCGAGCTGCTTACGAAGGGCGTCGTACATCACCTGGGCATAAATAGCCACTTTGTAGGTTTTACGGTCTATTTTGAGTCTATCCTGCCCGCTTGGCATTCCATCGGTAGTCATTGTTATGTACTGAAGGTACTTGCCTCCAGGAGAGAAAAAGTTTTCGAAATACTCGGCATGCTTATCGCCAGCATTGGGATCGGTGAGGATAGCTGGAGTGGCAGCGGCACCGTGCCCCCCCGGTATACCTTTAAATATAACCGATGCTACGGCATTCATCTTGGCCTCAATTATGGCATCCTCAACACGTTTACCAAAGCCCCAAACCTTCATCACTTTGGTACCATCTTGGCCCACGCCCATAATTTGCACCTCGTAGTTGTAATTGCTACTGTAATGGGCTTTTTTCTCCCTACGCGAGTAACGTTCCTGTGCAATGGTTGTTTGGCCAACCGTGAATATGAGAATCATTAGGAATGAAAAATAACGAAGCGTTTTCATAGTGAATATGTTTTTTAGGTTAATAAATCAAATTAAGGTGCTCTAGAAACCAAGTTTTATGCCAACCAGAACCGCTGTACCACTGCGGTTGAACCTTGAATCCCATGTTCCATAAGTATTTCCATCTTCATCGGTGGCATCGCCAAATTGATATAAACCGGCTCCTCCAATAACTTGGAATCTGTGACTCAAATTTAATGCCAGATTTGCACCAGCCCGAACATAAAGGGAGCTAATTTCCACATCGGTTCCTGATATATTTAATGTTGTCTGCTCTAAACCGAGCCCCAGGTAAGGCCTAAGCTCAATATTGCGCATTAGCTGTAAACCCTTGGCTAAACCGCCACCATAGCGAAGCATGCCGTATGATTCACCAAAGGAATCAGCAGCATCAACACCTCCCTCGACGTAGGCAAACGTAGATCGAACGCCTATGATACGGCCCAAACGATAATCGACACGAGCGTAAAAGCCAGCAACGTTACCAACCTCGGGACCAACTGAAACTTCGATACCATGGTCATTCTGCTGCTGCATAGTAAAACCTGGCTCGAGTTTTCGGCCAGCAACCTGATAGAAACGAGAGGTTTGAGTATCGCCAGTAGCTTCCTTACGGTTGTCAACTATTTTTGATTTTGAATGGGCACGAATTACGCCACGACGTTTGGGTTCGGCCTGTCCGGTTTTTGAGTTGTACACATGCTCGTACACAAAGAAACGGTAATCTGTTTTCAGCCCTTCCTTTAGTCCAATCTTTGCACGCAGGGGACGGGTAGCGTACAAGGATGTTTTAACCTTGAACTCCTCAACATCCATTTCGATTCGATAAATAGTTTCATCGTACGATTTTTGCACCAACTCCTGCATTAGCTGGTCGGTTGATTTGGACTTAACTAAAAGGCCCAGACCCTTGTCGTTCTCGGATTGTGATGCAGTAATTGATAAAGACTTGTTAATTACTGGTTCAATTGGAATATCTAACTGTTCGAAAGCTCTACGCTTCTGCTCCTTCACCTCTTCGGAATCATCATCGTAAATCCAAGTATCGTAAAAGGCATTACGAATCTCATCATTAAAATTTATTCGATATAAATATCCATTGGCTTTTGCTTGCCATCCTTTCATCCCCTTGAATCCTGCCTCTCCCATTGTTTTAATATCCGAGATGTGAATTACAAGGATGTAGCTTAAATTTACCAGTCGATTCCCATAGTCCTCTAATGCAGCATTCCCTCTTTTGCTGGTTTGCGCTTTTAGGAAATCTGCATCTGTTGCCGTAAAACGGCCACGCTGGTGAACAAGTTCCATATCCATAGTACCATCGGGCTGCCTGTTGTACCATTTTGCAATAATTTTTCTTCCCACATTGGCATTATATAATTCCTTCCGTATGGCTTCTGTCATATTCCCTATGGCTGACTCATAGGTGATTGATGGTGCAAGAAATCGACCATCGTAATTGTTGTTATCGTACTTATCGGAGAACATAACTGAATCAACCTTTGATTTGGCAACTTTCCAGTGACTACCTGCGGGAAAGTCGATATAAAAAGTAGTTAGCGAACTACGGTCATAGGTAGTAGGGACTGTTTCCTTTATATCCTGCGCAAGAATACTTGTAGTGATGAGCAGCGAAAGAATTATTAAAAATGACCTTTTCATAGCAATTTAAATTTTTAGGGTTTGATTTTTTTGTAGGTTATAATTCGTTTTATAAAAGTAGAAAAAAAACAATTACACATAAGAACTTACAAGTAATAAAATATGGAATTGGTCAAACAAAATCTCAAGTTAGACAAAAACTAAACCAAAGGGGCATCTTGTTAGATTAAAACAAGTGCTTAATATTAGTATTTCTGGTACTACTGCAATTTTAGTGGAAAGATTTTAGGGACGGAAGTTGGAAGGTTGAAGTATGTTAATTCTGTTTTCTGTATTCAAACCCAAACCAAGGATTTAAGTTTGCAATAATTTACATAGTTTCCACGGAATTGGTAATATAACCGTATTTCCTGAGTGAAAAAATGTGTATTACTTGGATTAATTAAAAAAAACGCCAGCATGAGCTGGCGTTTTTTTAATTGAGAACTACACTACTTATCTATGCTAAATCCCATTGCTGTTGCAATTCTACGGGGTATTTCAGTATTGTCGATTTGCCCGCTGAACAACTCCTGATTCGCCCCTATAGCATAAAGGGGAACGTGCGAAGCCGTATGGGAGAGAGTGGTCCAGCCTATGCTGGCCATTTCATTTAGTATTTGCATAGATGCCATTGCAATTGGTTCGGCTGAACCGTAATTTTCTCTATTACTTTGTTTTTGTGCATCAGTTTGTGGAGCAACAGAGGCCTGATGTGCAGCCTTGAGTTTTTCATGCTGCTTACTACTCAGTTCCGATAGATCTAATTTCATTACCTCATTTGAAGCTAAAAAATCTACCACTTGGTTAAATGTGGGCCTTCCATTATGCTGCTCTTTGAAGTCACGAATAACAATATTTAGCATTTCCAGCGAATGCTTTTGATTGCTAAGCAGGTTGATGTAGGACTCATATTTATTATCTTTTACACCAACGCTCATACCTCCTGTTTCATGATCGGCTGTAACAATAATTAGCGTTTCATTTGGATACTTATTGTAAAACTCAAGAGCTGCTGCAACAGCATCAGAAAATGAGATTATCTCATTAACTACTGTAGCGGCATCGTTATCATGAGCAGCCCAATCAATCTTTCCTCCCTCTACCATGAACAAGAATCCATCAGGATTATTAAGAACCTCTATACCCATCTCAGTAATTTGGGTTAGCGTAACATCCTCATCAGAGCAGTCAATTTTGTATTTTAGGGTTGAGCTGGAAGCGGATACTGGCGGTGAATATACCACAGATTTAAATTGTGTTAGAACGTTTTGATCAACCTGTAAATCTGAAGTGAAAAGAAATCCAAGGCTATCGCCCCTGCTATATATACTTCCGCGGGGTTTGTCGCTATTGTCTCCGTCAGGATCACGAAATCCACCTCCTGCATAAAAATTATAACCTGCTGATATTAAATCATGAGAAATTTCATGATACATATTTCGGCTGGGCTGATGGGCATAAAATGCAGCAGGAGTAGCATGGTCGATACTTACACTAGTGGCAACACCCACCTTGAATCCATTCTCTTTTGCAAAATGAGCAACGCTAAACAGAGAATCTGAGTGATCATGGGTAAGTCCAATGGTGTTTATTGATGTTTTATGTCCTGTTGACATTGCAGTACCAGCAGCAGCAGATCCTGTGATGAACCTATTGTGAGCAAAGGTTTCAACCACTCCAGTTATTGGGAAGTTAGTAAAAGAGAGCGGGGCATTCCCTTTGGCATCGTTTTGGGCTGCAACAAATGCCTGAGTAGCAGTGATATGCTGAAATCCCATCCCATCGCCGATAAAGTAGAAAACGTACTTTGCTTCACCGCTTTTGCTAACTGGATTACATCCGGTTAGAGCAACAGCAAGGATACTAGCTGCTATAAGGATAATTAAATTATTTTTTTTCATCTATATAGATTATCTATTAATAACCGATTAGAAGTAAAATTGTTTTGAGATATAAAGCAAAAGCTGTGCACTATGGCACAGCCTTTACATATTCTGGAAGAAGTAATTTTCTATTCTTCTGCTCTACGAGCTGAGTAACTAATTTTAAGTGCACTGGCCTTACGAAGCTCTTGCTTAACATCGGTTACAATACCCATACGAGTTTCTTCATCGACCTTAAGAGAAGTGGTAAGGAACGTTCTGTCGGCTTCACTTAACGCATCTCTTTCAGATGAAATAAAGTCGCGGATATCCACAAGCGATTTGAAAGAGTCGTTTAGCTGTATTCTGGAATCTGTTCCAAATACGCCCTGATATTGCCTTGCAGGTGGGCCAATAAAGATGTACGATACCAGTGATTTCTTCTCAAGCTTCGCTACCTCTGTTGCTTCAGGAAGTTTTACCCGAACCATCATCTCCGTCTCCCTCATTGTGGTACTTACCATGAAGAAGAATAGAAGCATGAATACGATATCGGGAAGAGATGCTGTGTTAATTGCAGGGGATTCACCCCCTCCTTTTTTCTTGATCACTGCCATTATTTACGCCCTCCTATACTTTTTGGTTCTGCCTCGGAAATTCGCAAAGGGTAAACTTTCTGGACGGCTTTTTGCTGATCTTCAGCGAGATCGTCGTATTTCTTTCCAAACTTAGTTCTAGAAAGTCCATCGCGAAGCTCATTGTATGCTGCTACCAGTTCGTTTTGTACTAACATATACATACGATATGATGTTCCTCTATCGTTTTGCAATGAAATTACACCCTTAGTAACACCAACTGCACCGAAGTATTCGATCTCAACAGTTTGTTTTTCTGGCAACTCAGGATCATCTGCAGGGTTTGCAATAAACTCTTTAGCTTTTTCCCTAAGCATACTAACGTCCATTGGCATCCCTCCCACCAAAAGGCGGTCGCTCTTACTAACCAGCACTGTAAGAATGTTCCTTTGCTTTACATCCTGCTCAACGTCTGTCTCTTCTTCGGGCATAGGGGGAAGCATCCTTGCCAGCCCTGTATCTACATTCATGGTTGTAGTAACCAGAAAGAAGATTAGGAGCAAGAAAGCAATGTCAGCCAATGAGCCTCCATTTATTTCTGGTGTTTTTCTTGCCATGTGAATATTCTTTTTAAAGGGTGAACAATAAGGTTCACCCATATTTGCTTATCGATTAAAAATCCCTCGAACTCCTGTTACAAGGAGAGCAAGAAGCGCTGTGCCTAACAAGATGTAAGTGGCAATAATACCAGTATCGGCAAGCTTAAGTACCGAAGGATCAGAGAAATTAGGCTCCAATGCAGAAGTTGCTGTTACGATAGGTGTTGTGTCGGACAGCAAGTAAGCAGCTACAAATACTGCTGCTAAAGCACCTAGGCTAACTAGCACTTTTGCAATGTTCTTTGGGTTTAGGATGAAATGTACCAGTGGGAAAAGCACTGCTAAAACAGCACCAATCAATAGTAGCAAGATCGCCCAGTTAATATAGGGTGCTGCTATTATTGTCTCCATTTCGGGCTCGGCTCCAGTAATTCTAAAGAAGTACACCAAAGCCACCACAATGGATGCTCCCATTATCACCCAAGAAATTATCTTCGTAATTAAAGCGATTAATTTATTGGACATGAGGTCTTATTTTTTAGTGTTATACTTCATAAGGATATCGATAAGAGAGATTGAAGCATCCTCCATGGTGTTAACCAGTTTATCGATTTTTGATACAAGGTAGTTGTAGAATACCTGTAGAATAATTGCTACGATTAGACCGAACACAGTTGTAATAAGAGCCACTTTAATACCACCAGCCACAAGCGAAGGAGAAATATCACCGGCAACCTCAATAGCGTCGAAAGCAGCAATCATACCGATTACAGTACCCATAAAACCGAACATAGGAGCGATAGCAATAAATAGCGCAATCCAAGTAAGTCCGCTCTCAAGTTGTCCCATTTGAACAGAACCGTAGGTAACAACTGATTTTTCAACCACGTCAATTCCCTCTTCGGCACGATCCAAACCTTGGTAGAAGATGCTAGCCACTGGGCCACGAGTGTTGCGGCAAACCTCTTTAGCAGCTTCAACACCACCATTCTTCATTGCCTCTTCAACTTTGCTTAGAAGCTTCTCGGTGTTGGTAGTAGCAAGGTTAAGGTAAATAATCCTCTCGATGGCAAGAGCCAAACCAAGGATAAGTACCAAAAGAACGATACCCATAAATTCGGGACCACCCTCAATAAATTTTGTTTTAAGCTGCTTGTGGATGGTTGTTTCCTCTTCGGCAGCCTGAACAGGTGCAGTTTCAGGAGCTTCTGCTTCGATAGAATCGGTTTCAACCATTGTGGTATCAACAGCTTCTACTGTTTCATCTTGAGCAATAATGGTTGTTGATGCGCTAAACATCAGCATTCCGGTAACTGCAAATAATGCAAATAGTTTTTTCATGGTTAGAGTTCGTTAAATTTTTACAATCGGATTTATTTAAACAAAATTACATTAGTTTTTAAAAAATGCAAGCGGAGAGAGTGGGATTCGAACCCACGATACCCTTGTGAGGTATACACACTTTCCAGGCGTGCGCCTTCGACCACTCGGCCATCTCTCCAATAAACAGTACTTTCGCTACGCCAATTTTAGGGGCGCAAAATACAAAAAAAAATTAAACCCACCATAGTTAACGAGATATTTCACCGCTAATTGATTGCTGTACCTTAATCTGCAGTTCAGGTGGGGGAACATTCTGATCTTGACCAAGCACAAACATTAACTTAACCACTGCTGCTTCAATGGTAATATCATCTCCACTTACCACACCGGCCTTTTTTAACAGTAATCCGTTGTCATACTTATCCATATCAACCCCCCCGGCCTTGCACTGGGTAACATTAAACACTAGAATACCTCTTTCAACTGCCGATCTAACTCGTTTCAAAAACCAATCGGCACTTGGTGCATTGCCCGATCCAAAAGTATGTAGAATCACAGCCCTTACGCCGGGTGTACCAAAAACAGCGTCGACCACAGCAGGAGTTATGCCTGGGAATAGGGTTAAAATTGCCACATCAGAATTGAAATGCTTATGCACAATAAGGTCGTAACTATGCGTTGGATAGTATATGTAGGCAAAATTGTAGTTTATGCTAATGCCGGCCTGGGCCAATACTGGATAATTATCGGATCGGAAAGCACTAAAGTGTTCCGAGTTATGCTTTGTTGTACGGTTGCCCCTAAAAAGTTGGTTCTCAAAGAATATGGTAACCTCCGGAACCAAGGGTTGACCATTGCTTGTTGCAGCAGCAATCTCGATGGCGCTCACTAGATTCTCCTTGCCATCGGTGCGAAGCTTGCCAATGGGAAGCTGCGAACCGGTAAAAACCACAGGTTTGCTAAGATTTACGAGCATAAAGCTTAAAGCCGAAGCGGAGTACGACATGGTATCGGTACCATGAAGCACAACAAATCCGTTGTACTTATGGTAGTTTTCCTGAATAATTTCAGCAAGTGTTACCCAAAATTCAGGGGTAATATCGGATGAGTCGACCAGTGGGTTAAAGGAAATGGTGTCGAGATTGAATCCGAATTTTCGAAGTTCGGGTACCTCGGTAAGGATTTGGTTAAAGTTGAATGGCGCCAATGCTCCTGTTTCGGGATTCTCCTTCATACCAATGGTGCCACCCGTGTAAATTATTAGTATTGATGTGTTTGCAAACGGCATATACTAGGTGAGTTCTAGTGAGAAAAGTTTTTGAGCATTTTGGGTAGTAATGCTTGCCACCTCGTTAGGCGAAACCTGAAGTAGCTCTGCCAACTTAGCAACAATATGCTTTAGGTTTGCGCTTTCGTTACGCTTTCCCCGTTGGGGAACTGGCGAAAGGTAGGGTGCATCGGTTTCGACAATAATTCTGCCCATATCCATATCCTTCACAATCTTATCGACACCACCATGCTTGTAGGTTACCACCCCACCAATACCTACCATAAAACCTCCATAACTCTCAATATGCCGATAATCCTCGAGTGTACCTGTAAAGCTGTGGAAAACTCCTGTTAGGGATGAATCATTCTCTTGATCGATGATTTCAAATATCTCTGGGAATGAATTTCGGGCGTGTATAATAACAGGCAATCCATACTTTTTTGCCAACCTTACTTGATGCTTAAACACTTGTTGTTGCTGCTTAAAGTATGTTTTATCCCAGTATAAATCTATTCCGATCTCGCCAACAGCAAAAAACTTTTGCTTCGACAAGTAATTCTCAACAATGCTGAGTTCCTCCTCAAATTTTTCCTTAACCGAGGTTGGGTGCAAACCCATGCAGGGGAAGCAATAATTTGGGAATTCTTGCGAAACGGCGAGCAAGGCACTAACCGAATGGCTATCAATATTAGGCATAATCATCCCAGCAACGCCTTCGTCTTTTGCACGTTCAATGGCCTGAGATCGGTCGTGATCGAAGTCGGTTGAAAAGATGTGTGTATGCGTATCAATTAGCCTCATTGTGTCTGTAGCCTCATAAAATGGAGCACAAACATAGCAAATGTTTGCTTAATCACTAATGAAATTTACAGAAAAGCACCCCAGAGCTAGTATCCTTTTGCCAATGCAAATACCTTTCCTGGCCTACATTTTATAAGGCCTGCAAACTCTAAATTAAGAAGAATTGACGACACTTTAGCTACAGGCATTTTTGTTTTATAACATATAACATCAATGGCCTCCTGGCCAAACTCTTTAATCACAGCAAATACCTGCTGCTCATCCTGCGTTAGCTCGGGTGTAAGCTGCAGCTGCTTTACCTCCATCTTGCTTGCGGGCGATTCCCAACCCAGCTGAAACTCAACATCATCTGCCGATTCGATAAGTGCAGCCTTATTGCTCTTAATCAGAAAATTACATCCTTTGGAATACTTACTGCTAACCGCTCCGGGAATAGCAAAAACTTCACGGTTGTAAGACTGGGCAATATCGGCTGTGATGAGAGAGCCTCCCGTTTCAGCACTTTCTATCACTATGGTAGCATCTGCCAGTCCTGCAATTATTCTGTTTCGTTTAATAAAATTATTACGATCGAATGGCGTTTGGGATGGAAAATCGGTCACCAATGCACCAGCCTCGTATATCTCCTTGGCAACGGCTCTGTGTATTGCAGGATAAATAATATCGAGTCCGTGACCAAGCACCGCTACTGTTGGCGTACCATTTCGCAAGGCTGCTTTGTGGGCACATATATCCACACCGTATGCCAAGCCGCTCACAACTATGGGCTTATGCCCTTTCCCCACCAAGTTATCAATTAGTTCATTACATACCGCTCTACCATAATCGGTAATACTTCGGGTACCAACAATGCTTATTACCTTGGTGTTATCGAGATTTTGGTTATGCTTACTTTTGCTAAAGAGAACAATGGGGCCGTCCTCGCAATGGCGTAATCGCTGAGGATAATCAGAATCGAGGTAAAAGTAGGTTTTGATATTATGCTTAACTACAAAGTCAACTTCGGCTTTGGCCCTATCGAGTATAGTTTGGTTGGCAATTTCGGTAGCAATTATTGGTCCAATGCCGGGAACTTTGGTAAGCACCTTTTGGCTCTGCTTAAAAACGGCTTCGACCCCACCACAATAGGCAATTAATCGCTTGGCATTAATACTGCCAATACGAGGTATCATATCAATACCTATTTGGTATGCCAGCAGGTCAGCATTCATTGTTTGGGATGCCTACATAAGACTACTTAGTATGCGTTACGAATTTATCGAGACTTTTGATTAGCTTACTCCGTTCCGATTTAGTAAGTGAGCTAATTGGAACAGGAGGGTATTTAACCACTTTCCCTTGATACTTTCGGAAGATAACAAGTTCCTCTCGGAACTTATTAAGTTTATAGTTGATTTTGAATCCTGTAAAATCGCGCTTGGGAATTTCGTACGACATCTTATCGGACTTAAATAGGTTCAGCTGATAAAACCTGATAACAATCTTGCTCTCCTCATCGTTATAGGATATGAACGCTGATGCTACCAGTAGATGGTAGATGTAAAAAATTACAAAGAACGACAGGAAGATGATCACAAAGCCCCAGCGAGGAATCCCTGTTAGCTCGACCAAGAACCTGTCGAAACCGGTAAAATAGAGCAAAGCGACAAGCACTGCAGACAAAACCGCCATAATGCGTTTCTGCATTTGAATCTTTATTGTCGTTTGCTCATTATCAAACTTCATATTTTCTTTGGGTTTAGGGCTTACTTTTGGTTTTTCGGCGGTTTAACTCCTGCTCAATTAATAATAATTCTCGGCTCGTTTGTCCCTTAACCGATGTGTTTTCCTGTGCACGACGAATAAGGTATGGCATCACCTCACGAACAGGGCCATAGGGTATGTACTTGGTAACATTGTAACCTAAGTGCCCCAGCATAAACGATATGTTATCACTCATGCCCAATAGTTGAGAAAATGTAATCCGACTATCGTCTTTGCTAACGCCTCCCTTCTCCATTAATTCACACAGCTTATTCACGCTTTTCTCGTTGTGCGTTCCGCAGAAAATGGATATGGTATCGAGATGGCTGAAGGCAAATTCCTGCCCATCGTTGAAAGCCTTGTCGGTATCGTCCTTGGTAGGATGAATTGGAGAGGGGTAACCCATTTTTTTTGCCCTTTCGCGCTCTTTCTCCATATACGCTCCCCTCACGAACTTGATCCCCAGCTTAAAACCATTCGTCACAGCATCATCGTATGCTTTCTTTAAAAAATCAAGCCTATCGGTACGATACATCTGTAGGGTATTGTATACGTAGGGCTTTTCTTTGTTGAACTCAAGCATCATATCGCGTACCACATCATCCAATGCTATTTGATACCATGAATCCTCGGCATCGATAAGAATTGGGGTATTGGCTTTGGACGATGTGCTACATAGATTGCGCACCCTCTCTTTGAAAACATTGAGCTGCGATAACTCTTCGGGAGCAAGCGATTCACCTTGGCTTAACTTAGTAAGAATATCAACATTGATTAGGCCAGTGGGCTTGAAAACCGAAAAGGTAATGTTCGGATTATGGGCAGCATTACGAATGGAGCTGAGGATCTCGTTATAGGCATCCTCTTGCGATTTCGCAGTTCCCTTGCCCTCAACAGAGTAATCTAAAATTGATTTCACCCCATATTTTGCAAGCGCATCCACTGTGGGTAAACTCTGGGCTAGTGTCTCGCCTCCCACAAAATGGCTAAATATTGTTGGTTTTACAATCCAAGCAATAGGAAATCGCATAGCTAACGCAATACGCAACAAAACGCTCCCCATACTTACAAGCCATGGCTGTGCAATGGTTTTGAAAAGGAAATGTGCTTTTCGCAACTCCCTGTTGGTCCTCCAGGCAAAAGCAATCTCAGTGTTGTTGAATGTGTACATTGGGTAAAATCCGTTAGTTTTAGTATAAGGAAAACCCACTCAAAGATGATAAAATGAGTGGATAAAAGCAAAACTTTTATCTGCTAAACAAATAAGAGCCGGAAATGTTGGTGTAACCTCAATAAGCAAAAAAGGGAGGCAACACCTCCCTTTCCTTATAAATAATGGGTAATCAAACTATTCAACTTGAATTTCTACCCTTTTAAGGTCGTCCCAAAAACCTGGATATGACTTTGATACCACCCGAGGGTTATCCAACGAAACCTTACACCCCTTGGCCACAAGCCCTGCCAGTGCCATGGTTACCCGATGATCGTCGAGTGGTTTAAACTCAATAGTTACATCCTTTGGAAATACTGATTTACCATCGAATGTTAGGGTCTCAAATACACCCTTCTTCTCCACCTTAAGTTTAGCCCCTACCCGGTTAAATTGCGATTGAAGAGCCATCAACCGATTAGGCTCTTGGCAATTCATCACCTCAATTCCGGAAAAACGGAATGGTAACTGCGTAGCCACGCAAGTGGCTACCATGGTGGGTATCAGGTGAGGGTTGTTAGAGAAATCGTACTCAAACATATCGAGTTTGCGCTTGGTTTTTGAAAGCACAACTCCATTCTTGGTTGGGATTGTTATTACTCCAATGGGTTCAAAAAGTTCCTTTACAATGGCATCGCTCTGAACGCTGTCGGGGTTAAGCCCTTCTATTGTAAGTTCTGCTTTTGATGATATGGCAGCCATTTGGTACCAGTAACTAGCCGAAAGCCAATCGGACTCAACTGTCATTGCTGATTCACCATGAAGGTCATTCTCAATAAGAATTTCATCCTTGTTCCAATTGCTATTAATTCCAAGGTACCGAAGCAATCTGAGGGTTTGCCTTATGTACGGGGAGCTGACTACACGGTTTCTAAATTCAACCACATCATCGGATGATAGGTTGGGCGAAAGCAGCAACGAAGTGGTGATGAACTGGCTACAGATTACCGCATCTACTCGAATTATATTTCCCTTAATGGCCTTTCCGATGATTTTAAGCGGGGGAAAACCCTCGCGCTCAATGTACTTAATGTTAATCCCCTGTTTTTGGAGCATATCAATTACATCGCCCACGGGGCGCTTGTGCATTTCAGCCGATCCGGTAACAATCCAATCGCCCTTGAAATAGCTTAAAAATGCCCTCAACAGCCTAATGGCCTTTGCTGGATCTCCGGCCTCGAGAGGCACCTCGCCCTTTCTGATTTCTTCGGCAAATACTTTAGCAGCATCCTTCTCGGAAACCATCTTAATATCAAACTTTGCATTTTTCAGTGCCCTTATCACAATATCCCTATTGCTAATGCTTTTTGAGGGCGAAAGTGATATAGTGCCGCATAGATTGCTATCCGGCTTAGATACGGTATAGATTTGCATGATTAAAAAATTATGTTTGTCCCAACAACCA
>DDWD01000049.1 GCA_002345825.1 Bacteroidales bacterium UBA2295 | reverse complement strand
ACAATCTGAAAGCAATTCACAACCGGGTAATGAATATGTTGCACGTATCCATTGTTGTGTTCAATAAGTCAAAGATACAATCTGAAAGCAATTCACAACAGTTCCAATACGCTATGCTATGCAAGGTAAGTTGTGTTCAATAAGTCAAAGATACAATCTGAAAGCAATTCACAACTACAACCTAACGGTAAGGCCAAGGAAGTTCGTTGTGTTCAATAAGTCAAAGATACAATCTGAAAGCAATTCACAACTTGAACTAGACTTTTTCCATTACAAATTATGTTGTGTTCAATAAGTCAAAGATACAATCTGAAAGCAATTCACAACGTGTGGGTAGATGTAATCTCGGCTATCATCGTTGTGTTCAATAAGTCAAAGATACAATCTGAAAGCAATTCACAACAACTTGTCCTCAGTTAGGTTTTCTTTTAGCGTTGTGTTCAATAAGTCAAAGATACAATCTGAAAGCAATTCACAACCAGCAAGGATAGTGGCTGGGATGCGCTGGGGTTGTGTTCAATAAGTCAAAGATANNCAATCTGAAAGCAATTCACAACATGCTGGAACGCTAACTGAAATTATGGAGGGTTGTGTTCAATAAGTCAAACCTGCCTGCGTGCCATCACTTTGGCAGGCGGGGATACAATCTGAAAGCAATTCACAACCCTGCAAGGAGCAGGGCAAGCGGTTTGAAGCGTTGTGTTCAATAAGTCAAAGATACAATCTGAAAGCAATTCACAACCTTAGCTTATCGTTCCAATTCTCCTGGTCGGTTGTGTTCAATAAGTCAAACCTGCCTACGTGCCATCACTTTGGCAGGCGGGGATACAATCTGAACCGAGAGTACTCCCTACAAAAATCATCGGGACAAGTAATGCGAGTTAGACGGAGCCAAAGCAATTAACAACATCCAAAACTAAAGGGAGTTGTGGACCAGTGTTGTACTCCTCAAACCTGCTTTTGTGCAACCGCTTTTAATGTAAATAGTGATAATATAGCATAAACAAAAACGACACCTAACCAAGTTAGATGCCGCTTTAGAAAAGTTTTCGGTTTAGTATTTTCGAAATATATCATTTAGGGTATATCCTAAGCGAACGCCAGCCAGAAATAGTAAGTTTTCGGCAACTGGGTGGCCTTGCTCCAAATATTCTGTTGTGATGGTATCGGAGCTAAGTGCATAAACGGTTGGTAGGGCGCTTCGCGTATCGATAAACCATGTTGTTGCGTTCCCTTTTGCTATGCGTTTTAATTTTCGCCTCTTGGTGTTTTTTACCTTGGTTGAAATATTTTCTTCAAAGTATTGATTTGTTTCTATTATCTCGGTATCCCATATCCGATGAAGGTTGAATGATTTACCTTTGAAAACCACCCTTACATCGTTGCCCCCTCGGTCAAATCCGTAGCCAGCGTGCAGTGGGTTGTGTAAATCGCCCATAAGATGGAATAGAACCTTTAGATTTAGCGTCACCTGCTCAGGGGTTAAGTTTCGTCGATTTCTTAGATTGAAAATAGCAGAATCAAGTTGGGTTACTACATTATCACCGTTCTCAATGGATGGGCTGAACGCTTTATCCTTATCAACATTAACGTAGTGCCATTTCCTCATATAATCAAACTGCTTATTGCCACGTAGCTCATCCATCCAGGTTGATGAGGCATGCCATGAGTCGTTCTCAATGTACTTGCTAATGGAGTCTAATGTACTTTTAGTAACATAATTTTGGGCAATATCTACAATGGTATGATGTCCTGTTCGCCCCCAGCCAAAACTTGAAGTTGATATTGAAAGTAATAAAACAAAGAGTAATGCTAAGCGAAGTTTTTCGATGATTAATTTAATGGATTTGGTGCTAAGTAATATATTCATAGTTAGTTATGATTAAGTATGAAGAAGGTGTTGATTTTAATTCATTAGTTATTGTAAAGGTGTAAACGATGTATAAAGCCGAAGGTTAACCCTTGAATATCTTTAGATTATCAGGCAGTGATGTAATCAGAACCCAGTGTCCACTATAGATAAAAGTAAGCAAACAATTCACAAAGGTATTTTGTTTTATTTAGAATCCAGTAAACTTTATGGTTAGTTAGTCTTGTGGCTTGATAATATTGTTTCAAATCAAGTTAGGACGGTGTGAAAATGAATGTGTAGGCCATGAGGTACTTGATGGTCAAATTGTGTGTATAACAAAAAACCACTTACCTCGCAAAACGCTGTAAGTGGTTGATTTTAAGTGTGGGAACTGCTGGGTTCGAATTAGTGACCCTCCCGCCCGCAGGGTCGGGATGCCCTGAACCTGCTGAGCTGCGATCATCGTGAGGAGTATAGTGATTCGATCCGCTTGCGGCTCTTCCAGCTTTTGATCTCCCGCTCGCGCCTAAGGGCCAGTTCAACGATTTCGAAGGGTTCGGCATGCATCAGCACCCAGTCGTTGGCTGGGCCTGTAAAACCCTTGTGGTTGGTGTTATGCCTTCGGATGCGCTGCTCCAACTCGTCCTGTGTAGCGCCTACGTAGTGCTTGTCGAGTTGCGCTGAGTATAGGATGTAGGTGTAGGCCATGAGGTACTTGATGGTCAAATTGTGTGTATAACAAAAAACCACTTACCTCGCAAAACGCTGTAAGTGGTTGATTTTAAGTGTGGGAACTGCTGGGTTCGAACCAGCGACCCCCTGCTTGTAAGGCAGGTGCTCTGAACCAGCTGAGCTAAGCTCCCAAATTTGTCCTTGTTTGTTGTGCTGTGCTTTTCGTTTAAAGCGTTGCAAAAATACGAGCATTTTTAATATCTGCAAAATTTATCGGAACTTTTTTCAGTAATTTTTCGCTTATTTTCTACGGCGGTTTTCAAAGGCCATTAGTACAGCTGTTTGCATATAACACCCCAAAGTGTACGGTTTTATGCAGTCACTGTATCGATACGATACAAAGAGCAGTAAAAACTTCTATAAAATTTCGTGCTGTAATTTGCAAGTAAAAGAAAATCAGTTTACTATATTTGGGGGCATAACTATTGATACCCTCAGAGAAGTAAATTAATGGGATATGATTCGTAATTACTTTCATTCTGCAATACGTTTCTTTTTAAGAAATAAAGTTTTCTCGTTTATTAACCTTTTGAGCTTAGCAATTGGTCTTGCCTGTGTAATTGTAATTTCAAGTTGGGTTCTTTTTGAGTTACATTATGATTCGTTTCACCAGAAAGCCGATCGAATTTATCGTTTATCATCGGCAATAACCATGTCAGGTGAGGAAAACTTTCACCCAACACACCATGCTCCTGTAGGCGAAATGGTGGCCGAGGAGTTTCCTGATGTTGAGTGTATGACTCGTTTTAGTCGAGCTCATAGCCGTTTATTTAAACATGCCGATGAGACCATTTTGGTTGAGGATGTGCACTATGTTGACAGTAGTTTCTTCACTATTTTTAATTTTGATTTAATTGAGGGTGACCCCCACAGCGCTCTTTCGAGACCCAACACGCTAATCGTTTGTCAAAGCATAGCTAAAAATCTTTTTGCAGACCAAAGCCCCATTGGGAAAGTGCTGGAGTCTGACGATCAAATCTACACTATTACCGGGGTTGTGGCTGATCCTCCCGAGAACTCAACGCTTCAGTTTAAGGTGTTGGAGCCAATGATAACTGCAACGGCTCAGTTTGGTGGATTCTCTTATGGTCATGGTATGGCATTTCAAACCTGGCTATTGCTAAAACCCAATGTTAATTTAGTTGAGTTGGAAAATAAGATTGTTGATTTAATGGACAGGGAGGTTAATAATCTTTTTAAGTCAATCAATGTTAGAATAACAGGTTTTTTGGAGCCTTTAGGTGAAATCTATTTAAACTCAAAAGTTAACAGACAGGCCGTAAAGGGGAACAAAAGAACAATTATAATATTTTCGGTTTCGGCCCTACTCGTTTTAGTTATTGCTTGCTTTAATTTTATCAACCTGAGCACTGCCTACGCTCTGCATCGGTCAAGAGAGGTGGGGGTTCGTAAGGTATTTGGTGCTAGCCGAACTCAGCTTATGCTCCAGCACGTAGGCGAATCCATACTGCTTGTTACCGTGGCCATGGTGTTGGCATTAGTGTTGGCCGAGGTTGCATCGCCCTTAATCGAGTCCGTGTCTGGAAAGGAGTTGGCTCTGTTTTCAAAATCTGCGGCTTATTTTTTAATAGGTATTCCTCTAATTGTATTGGTAGTGGGAGTTGGAGCTGGCTGGTACCCAGCAATCTTTTTATCAAGATTTAGTCCCACAAGTATTTTCCGACAACCCTTAGAAAGGGGCGCTAAAGGCGTTTCGTTTCGTAGCGTTCTTGCTTTTCTGCAATTTGCCATATTACAGGCACTGGCAATTTGTACCATGGTTGTTTTTGTACAGATTCAGCATCTGAGAACAAAAGATCTAGGTTTTAATCCTCATAACTTAATATCGGTAAGGATTAACACCCCAAGCCTTGAGGATAAGCATAAATTGCTTAAGGAGGCAATAGCTGCTGACCCTAAGGTGGTTGGTGCAACGCTACACTCCTTTACCTTAGGACATACTATCCTCGCACGCGATTTTGTAATGGAAGGAAGTCCCGAGGCTCTTAATATTTCGTATATGACCATAGATGATAGCTACTTGAAAACCTATGGAATGGAGATGGTTGAGGGGCGAATGTTCAAAGAGCCGCTCGAAAACGAATCGGGTAAAGTGGTGGTGAACGAAACTTTTGTAAAAAGATTTGGGTACGAAAATCCTATAGGTCGTAAGATCTTCTTGCCAAACAATCCTGACCATTCGGTGAATGAAATTGTAGGCGTAGTTAATGATTTCAACTTTTTGTCGTTGCATCGTAAGGTTGAACCCCTGGTGATGATGACATGGCACGATCCGATCCAGTTTGTCTCCATTAGGTTGAAGGATGATGACATTCAGCAATCTCTTATAGCTGTGCGCATAATTTGGGACAATATTGCGGGTGATACGCCTTTCCTATACTTTTTTGTAGACGAGAAACTCGGAGAACTATACGTGAAAGAGAATCGGTTTGGGAGCATTTTAGGTGTTTTTACTTTGCTAGCAATTGCAATTGCCTGTGCCGGCCTTTTTGGCTTAACTGCTCATATTACCCAATCGCGACGAAAAGAGTTAGCCATCAGAAAGGTGTTAGGAGCCAATACATCAACCCTAACTGCGTTAATCTCGTTAAGCTTTGTGAAATGGGTTGTATTAGCTTCACTTGTGGCATGGCCTACGGCTTGGTTTATTGCAAGCAATTGGCTTGACAACTTTGCAAATCGAATATCGATGCCCTTGTGGGCATACGTTTTGGCTACGGTTGTATCGCTATTTGTTGCTCTTGCCACAACGCTGGTTAAAACATATGTTGCATCAAACCAAAATCCTGCTGTTACGCTAAAGTACGAGTAGGCTAGGGTACTTTTTTTACTTTGGAAATATTAGCGAGAATTCTGATCCATGCCCTTCGATACTTTTAAGGGTTATGGTTCCATTGTGTAAACGCATTATTTGCTGCGATAGGCTAAGGCCAATTCCCGAGCCCTGCTCTTTGGTCGAAAAGAAAGGTACAAAAACCTTGTCAAGGTTCTCCTTGCTAATCCCCTTTCCATTATCGGAGATCGAAATTATTTTTTTACCCACCCGACTACTTATCTCAATGTTAATCTCGGGGTGATCAGTATTATCAGTGGCATCAATAGCATTTTTTATTAAATTTATTATCACCTGTTCAATCAGGTCTTTGTCGGCAAGTACATTCTTGATGTCTTTACCAACGGTTAGAGTAACCTTTATATCTTTCGAGTCGAGAATGGGTTTAAGCAGCGCAATGATTGGCTTAAGAAGTTTTTCGGGGTCAATGGTGCTAATGTTTGGTTCAGGTAGTTTAGTTAAGCTTCTAAAGTCGTTTACAAAGCGCATTAATGCCCTACTGCGTGATTCAATGGCCAGGTAGCCTTCGGCCAGATCGGCACTCTCCTGTGGCGTTAGCACATCAATAGGTCTGGGTGAATTATCGGGGTGTTTAAGCATTTCGTTCATCGCCTCGCTAAGCGACAGGATGGGCGTAACGGAGTTCATAATTTCATGGGTGAGCACCCTGATGAGCTTTCGATACGACTCGATTTCCTGTTCTCGCAGTGGTTGACTAATATCGTGCATCACCACCAGCTTGCTATACTTGTCAAGCAGCCTAATCGACGAGCAGGTAATGGCATATTGCACCAGTTCTCCATTCCGATCAAAGGAAACAACCTGTTCTTGTCCTTCTGTTAGGTTAGTGAATAGCTTGGGCAGCTGTTCGTCAATTGAACCAAACGCCGAGATATGTTTTACCTGCTTTGATTTTAGCAGATTTCGAGTGGCAAGATTTGATAGGTTTACATTTCCATTGATATCAAAACAAATTAAAACTTGATTCACGTGGTCAACCACATGGTTTAGGAATTGGTAGTGCACCTCCTTTTCTATACGTGTTGCGCGATAGCTCTCCGTTAGCTCGTTAAGGAGTTTGGCCAACCGGGCAAATACACCTCCCATCTCAACTGCATTGAAGCTGATATTAAAATCCTTTTCCTTTACCGATTCCAGCATCCCATTGAGCTGGCGATAACCCTTTTCGATAAAGTGAATTAGCTCAACAGATAGCAATACAGCAACAGCAAGTAGTTCAATGGATGTGAAGTAGTAATCTTTTTTTTGAACAAAAAAAACAAAACCTGCAATTGCAAATCCTAGGATTACGATCCGTAGAATTATCTTTACTCTAAATGACCTAAAGCCCATATTTTGCCATTTTACGGTATAACGTTGTTCTACCCAATCCAAGTTCCTTTGCGGCTAGGCTTACATTTCCTTTGTTCACCTTAAGGGCTTGTATTATTGCCTGCTTTTCCACATCCTCAATGTTTAGGCTTTTAGCTTCATCGGAATGGGTTCTGGAATTGGGCTTATTCTGATTTAGGAATAGCGAATCGGGCTCAATTACCCTACCCTCGCACATAATTACTGCGCGCTCCAAAGCATGGCGAAGTTCCCTTACGTTTCCTGGCCAGCTGTAAGATTTTATTAATCGCTGGGCTGCTTTGGAGAGCGTAATGTTCGATTTACCGTACTTGCTACCGTAAATGCTTAGGAAGTGATTTGCAAGAAGGAATATGTCGTCGTCGCGCTCGCGCAGTGGGGGCAAGTGTATTTCAACGGTATTTATCCGGTAGTACAAATCTTGTCGAAACATACCATTATCAACCAGTTGATGAATGTTGGCATTTGTTGCTGAAACTAAGCGAATATCAATTTTTTTTGATACCGATGCCCCAAGACGTGTAACTTCCCTGCTTTGCAGTACGCTAAGCAATTTTGCCTGTAGGGTTTGGGGGATGTTGGCAATCTCATCGAGGAAGAGGGTTCCGTTGTTCGCTGCCTCAAATCGTCCAGCCCGTTCCTCCTTGGCATCGGTAAAGGCTCCTTTTGCATGTCCAAATAGTTCGCTTTCGAAAAGCGATCCGGCTATGGATCCCATGTCTACCGTCATGAATACCTTATCGGCTCTAGTCGACTCTTTATGGATTGCCCGAGCAACCAGTTCTTTACCTGTTCCGTTTTCGCCCAAAACTAGTACGTTGGCATCGGTTTTAGCCACTTTTTTTATGGTATTAAAAACGCTATTCATAACCTCCGATTGGCCAACAATATGGCTAAAAGGGGTGTTGGCCACATCCGATATCACCTTTTGGGTGTCGCGTAGTGTATTTATTTCGCGGTTCGATATAGTTAACCTGTGGGCAGCCGACACGG
The DNA here is from genome assembly GCA_002345825.1 of Bacteroidales bacterium UBA2295. Taxonomy (GTDB): domain Bacteria; phylum Bacteroidota; class Bacteroidia; order Bacteroidales; family Tenuifilaceae; genus Perlabentimonas. The sequence continues at coordinate 3,783 of DDWD01000049.1, read as the reverse complement.
TGGCCAATAGTTTTTTGTTTTCCCAAGGCTTTACTACAAAATCGGTTGCTCCAAGTTTCATTGCATTCACGGCCAAATCGATATCGCCATAAGCAGTCATTAGTACAACGGACACAGCAGGATCAATGGCCTTAATTCTTTCAAGGAATATTAGCCCCTCCTTTCCGCTGGTTACTCCGGGTGAAAAGTTCATATCTAGCAGAACAAAACCCACATCACCCCCAGCCAAGGCTTGTTCGGCCTCAATACAGGGTTTTTGAAAGCAAATTACCTCGTTATAATGTTTCCCTAGGATTATCCTGAGGGAGAGAAGAATTTCACGATTATCGTCGATAGCAATTACCTTTGTGCTGATCATAATTTTTCAGTAATAATTGTGTAAATAGCTGGTTGAGTGTTTCATTTCAAAACTACTAATGTTTCAGTTTGAAACAAAAATTATTTATATAATTTTTTTAATATCGTGTATTGATTTGTAATACAGTGTTTTAAAATGTGTGGTATGGCTGTTGATATTGGTGATGAGAATATTTAAAAGATATGTTATGATTAAAAATTTTATTAAAACTACCCTAAGGGTACTCTATAGCAATAAGGGCTTTACCATTCTCAATATACTAGGCCTTACCCTAGGTTTTGCCTGCTGTATTTTTATTGCATTGTACATCAATCATGAGGTTAGCTTTGATAGGTTTCATCCCAAGGCAAAGCAGCAGTATATGCTTACCGTAGGTACAGAACGAAATGGCGAAATGCTTGATAATATGGGAATAACTACCCCTAAAATGGGCGAAGATTTAATTGAGTATATACCGGAGGTTGAAAGGGTACTACGAATTGGAGGAGGAGGAGGTAATTTTAAGGTGGGCGAAAAGCTTATATCGTCGGGCGATTTACTGTATGCCGATACCACCCTTTGGGATTTCATGGCATTTAACCTTAAGCGGGGGAATCCTGCTGAGGCGCTAAAGGAACCATTTTCACTAGTTGTTAGCGAGAGCTTGGCCTATACTTTTTTTGGCGAAGAGAATCCGTTGGGTAGGGTGGTGTTGCTCAATGGTAATCAGCCTTACACCATAACAGGTGTTGTGGAGGATTGCCCCTCAAATACCCGTTGGAGATATAATGGTTTTATCTCATTCTCTACTCTTTACCATATTGAAACCGGAATTATGACCGAATGGGATGGTAATTTCAGCTTCCATACCCTTATGATGATTAGCGATGGAGCAAACCCCAATGAGGTTGTTCGAAAGGCTAACGAATTTGCAAACAAGGGGATAAACCAAAAAATGGCTCAATACAATGTGAGGTATGTTATGGGGGTGCAGTCACTCTGGGATTTGCATTTGCATAATAAGTTAATGTACGAAAAACCTGGCGTTGCAAAAACACTCTATTTACTATCAGCAATAGCGCTGTTTATACTATTTATTGCTGGTTTCAACTTTGTGAATCTAACAACGGCACGTAGCACGCGAAGGGCAAAGGAGGTTGGGATGCGTATGACGGTTGGCGCATCGAAAGGACTGGTGAGATTGCAATTCATTGGCGAATCAATATTGCTGGCCACAGTGTCGGCTTTAATAGCACTGATTGTTGTAGAATTCCTTATGCCCTGGTACAACAACCTGTTGGGTTTACAGCTTAGTTTGTACCAAGCCGAAGCGCTAGTGGTAACTCTTTCCATCCCTTTTTTTATTTTACTTTTTGGATTTTTGGCGGGTTTATATCCTGCATATTTCTTGTCGTCTTTTAAGCCCATCCGAGTTCTAAAAGCTAGTTTTGGTGGTGTGAAATCTAGAGCCACTATCCGAAATGTTTTGGTTACTATACAATTTGCAGTTTCCTCAATGTTGGTAATTTCCACAGCTATAGTTTTTCTTCAGCTTAACTACATAAAGGGTAAAGACCTAGGTTTTAATGTAGATAATTTGCTTGTTGTGGGAGTAATGGGCGAAAATAGTTGGCAGCGTTCCGAAAGGCTTATGGATGAAATTAGAAAGCTGCCAGAGGTTGAAGTGGTGGATGTTTCAAATCAAATACCTGGGCACAATTTTACTCAGAACGGATATAGGGTTGAGGGCTTAGAAGATAATGTTATGATAAGAACCATTGCAGCAAGCCATACCTATCTCCAGTCCATTGGGGCAAAGATTGTAGAGGGTAGAAATCTTTCCGAAAAATTTGTGACGGATGATCGGGGAGCAATTGTAAATCAAACTTTTGTGGATTTGGTAGGTTGGGATAATCCCATTGGTAAGAAGATTATTAGAGAGAAAGAATTTCAAGTTGTTGGTGTGGTAGAGGATTTTCACTTCAGATCGCTTCATAGCGAAATAGAGCCCTTAATTCTGTTTTTGCCGTTCGATTACCATGCCTTTTTATGGTCTCCTCAAGTGCATATTCGATTCAAAGAAGGACAGCTAAAACATGGTTTGACCAAAGTTAATGAGGTATGGCAGAGGTTGGAGGGAAACCCTATGGTTACGTATAGCTTTGTGAAAGATATCTTTAATAATCAGTATAAGGCCGAGAATAATTTTGGTAAGCTTTTTATATACTTCACATTGCTTGCTGTTTTTATTTCATCCCTTGGATTACTTGGCCTTTCGGGTTTTATTCTGGAAAATCGCTTACGCGAGATTGGTGTTCGGAAAGTTCTTGGCTCCACTACGGCATCAATTGTAGCTAGGTTTTCTGTCGATTTTACCAAGTGGGCACTTTTGGGAACGCTTGTTTCATGGCCAATAGCCTGGTTTTTTGCAAACGAATGGATTAGCAATTTTGCCTATAGAATCGATATCCCGTGGTATGTTTTCGTGCTATCGGCAACTTTTAGCCTTGTAGTATCGTTAACAACCATCCTAATTCAAACGGTTAAGGCAGCCAGAACCAATCCCGTTGAGACTTTGAAGTATGAGTAGGGAGAGTTTGGAGTTTAAAGCTTGTCTGCCTAAGGCAGGTTTAGAGTTGGAAGAGGGAAGAAAGAAGACAGAAGAGGGAAGAGGGAAGCCTGAAAGTCGGAAGTCTGAAAGTAAACAGTTGGAAAGGCTTAGGGTAAAGCTGGGGGATTCTCGCTTGTGCAGTTTTATGTGTATTTACAATGTTAGGAATTGAATAGTGTTTTTAAAACCATAACCATAAACCAAAACCTAGGAGTATGAAACGACTTTTTTTCTTAATTATAATTGCAATAACGTTGCTCTCTTCTTGTACAGTGCTTTATCGTGCAGTAAGATACGGCAGCGAAGATATTGACGACCATAAGATTTTTCCTACCTACAATTTTGCTGAGAATAGAGAGAAGTTCCATTTTGTTGAGGCTAGTAACGAATTATTCGATACGCTTGATGTTCGTTGGAAGTATAAGGATATTGAATATCATAACCTCGACTCATTGTTGGGAAACACCTCAACAAGGTCCTTTCTGGTTATTAGAAACGATACGATTCTGTATGAGAGGTATTTCAGAGGATATAAACGGGACGATATTTCTACCGTTTTTTCTGTTTCTAAGTCGGTTACCTCATTACTTGTTGGTATTGCCATCGACGAAGGGTTTATTAACGATGTGAAAGACCCAGTTGTTAAATATATTTCCGAGCTAAACACAGCCGACCCAATGTTTCAAAAGCTAACCATTGAGCATCTGCTCGATATGCGCTCAGGGATTGATTTTGATGAGGATTATAGCTTTAACCCTTTCTCAGAAATTGCACGATTATACTACGGCAGAAATCAGCTGGCACAAAAAAAGCGATAATCCTCATCAAAATCAAT
>DDWD01000188.1 GCA_002345825.1 Bacteroidales bacterium UBA2295 | reverse complement strand
AAGCACGGTGAAAATCTTCGCCCTTACTATTTGGGTATAAATCGATATATGATTGTTGATTCTGCTCAAAGGGAATCCTCTTGAGCTTGCTCTCGGTATCGTAAATCGAGGGTACCTCGGGATGGAACTGTACACCCAAAACGTTGGGGTACTTGGCGTGCTTAATGGCTTCAATAATTTTCCTGTCCACGCACCAGGCAATGGGAATAATATCTTTACCCAACTTGTTTAAAGCCTGATGGTGACTACTCCAGATATAAGGTAGTTCCTCTGTATTTCCGTTCAAAGAATCGAACAGACTACCCTGCTCAAACTGAATTGGATGAAAATGTCCCCAAATCAAATCCTTGTCAACACCAAGGTTTGAGTAGTAGTTTCGATGCTGCATGTTTGCATCCAATGCTAAAACCTCCTCAACGGTTGTTAAACCGTAAATCTCGGTGGGGATATCCTGAACCATGGAGCCTCCAGTTGCCACGTTCATGGTTTGCATCCCAAGGCAAATACCAAGGATAGCGTATTCGGGCTTGCTGTCGAGCAGAGGTGTAATCTCTTCATTCTGGATACCGCCAAGTAGGTGAAAGAGGAACGATAGTTCTACATAGTGCCTGTGAACATCGGTTATTGAGGTTAGCAAATTTGTTTGGCTCTCGTAAGTGGCAGGCGGCATATCGGGGCCACCGAAGAAAATTATGCCATTGGAGTTTTCGAAGATTGCTCTAAACGCATTGCTGCATCCATTCTCTTTGTATAGGTTGTTTGGGTTAAGACTTCCGTCCAAGGATAGCAAACCGAACCTAGTATCTTTTAAAGACTTTAGGAACTCAGCCGATTGGCTATAATCGTAAGATCCACTAGTATGGTATACACCTATTACTTTGGCATCGCTGGGGAAGGGGAATATATCTTGCTCTGTTAGTGAAATAAATGTTTTTAGATTGCTTACAGTTGGGTGCATGAGCACAATGGTTGGCTTAAAAGCAGATATTTCATCAATTCCAACAAACACCTCTGCCTTAGGAGACGTACACGACCAAAGCGTGAGCACCGAAATGATTACAGCTAAAAATTTTCTCATATGATTCTATTTAGCATTAGTTATTATATTATAAACATTATCAAACCTATACAACAATTGACACAGGATTGAAATCTTGGACTACAACCTTATTAAAAATTCACCAACTTGGTACTATTCAATTGCCCAAGCCATATCCTTCCATTGGGCTGATGCAAATCTTGTTTATCCACTTGGTAGCTGAGACCGGGATAATTAAAACAAATGGTATAGTTGCCCGAAGGAAACACATCAAAATCGGAGTACACCAAAGTTTTAGGTTATAGAATCGTTTATAACTAGACTAAGACCATCCCTAATATCTTGGCTCAAATCATCATTGCCTTTATTGCAAGCACTTACGAGGGAGAATAGTAAAATAGTACAGATTGAGAGGATTGGACTTTTCATCACGTAAACTTTTAATGAAACTTAGCTGACTCTCGTTTAATAAACTCTCTCAAACTTGTTGGCCTTTTTCCTGTAAGGTTTTCGTAAAAGTTTGAGATATTGGGTTCTTTTTGAAATCGAGGCAAAAAGTGTAAAAGCAGCATTACAATAATCATCCCTTTTGCCATACCGCTACTTTTCTTTATCCTATAAAACGCCAAAGGGTTTACACTTTTAAAATGAATTGGCTTTGTGACCACCTGATTAATCAAGCTTACAACAGTATCAAAATTCTTGTTCTCATAGCCTGTTATTTCAATAGCTTGATTCTGAAATTCCGAAAATTTATCGATGAGGATAGCACACGCTTCCCCTATGTTTTTAATGTCAATCCAATTAAATTTAGCACTGCCTGAGGGCAGTATGATCTGTCGCTTCTCTTTGATATCAGGGAGTAAAGTTGTTGTTAAGTTCTGCATGAAATAGCTCGGTCTCACAAAAATGTAGTCAAGTCCGTAACCCGTTATTAACTTTTCAATCTTATTGTGCGGTATTATGGAACTTCTCTCTGCCCCTTGTACCGAAAGAAAAACCACTTGTCTTACATTGTTCTTAATAAAGCTTTCAATCAGAGGTTTAAAATACTTCTCGATGTCAGAAATGTGGGGTGGTCTAAGTAAAAACACCCTATCAATACTACTCAATGCCTTCTTAAAAGTATGAGGATTTTTAAAATCAAATTCTACAAATTCAATTCTGATATTAGCAGGAATAACTTGTTTAGCTTTCTCAATATTCCTAACGCCGGCAAATATTTTACTAGGAGACTCCAGCTTAACTAAATAGTTAATCACTTCCAATCCGATATTACCTGTTGCTCCTGTTATAAGAATTCTGTCCATTTGATCTCTATAATGTGTCCCAATTAATAGTCATATCTATCTTTAACCTTCTAGTGCACCATCTCCACTTCAAAGCCCTTCTTGCGTAGCAAGTTAAGCACACCCCTTTCGCCACCCAGATGACCGCAGCCAACGGCCACAAAAGTGGTTTGGGCATTGCCCAATTCAATAATCTTGGGTATCCAATTCTCGTTGCGCTTGTCGATAAGGAACTCGCCAAACTCCTTGTACTCCTCCTCGGTTTCCATTACCACTTGGTAAACAGCCTCAACATCTCTACTCTTGTAGGTATCAACCAATCGCTTAAATTCTGATCGCGATTCGTTAAAATCATCAACGCTCTCCATAAGCATTTTGGCTTGTTGGGGCAATGGAATCATGTCCAAATGGCTAATCTGCTCAACCACTGTTTCGAGTCCACTTACAGCCATCTGATGCTCTGCCGCTTGCTGCATAAAGTACCCCTCGTACGAAGCTACCTGTGTTCCTATTAGCTTGGGTAGCAAGAACGACGAGAGCATCAACGGCTTAACGCTATTTAGCATAGCTATGGGCATTTGCAGCGAATCGGCAAAAAACTTCGATAACCTAGCATACTCCTCGGGTGTGAGTAACTTATCCATGCTATTATCCTTCATCATCATGGCCGATTGAACCTCCATGGCCATATTTGGATTTGACATATCAATCTCCATAACCAACTTCTCCGATTTAGTTAGTTTCTCGACTACCGCATCATCCATAAAAAAATCGTCTTGAGGTAAGGCATGAATAGTTCCGTAGATGTAAACAGGATGTTGCATATTTTCGCCTGTTACCTTGTAGAGCAGCGATTGGGCATTGGTCCAGAAGGAGGCAAATACTAGAACAAGTATTGTAGTTAAACGTCTTTTCATCATTATTATGTTGAGGTTGGGGGCTAGCATGGTGGTTTGTTATGGAACACAATCTGTATCATTGCAACATCGTACCACAATGATATTAAAAGTTTCGATAAAATTGGATGTTTACAAGCAAGCACTATGGGTCAAGAGACAAAATTGGATGTTTTGCATTAAAGTTTACGAACAAAAGCGCCTTTATACCCAAGCTGCTCAACACGGGATAAGTCGTTTATAGCCTGCTGATATGTAGCATAATTCCCTGTAAAGTATCGATAGAATGAATCTCCTCCCTGCTCAACCTTGATGTCGGGTAAATTGCTAAAGCGATTAACATCCACAGGACTTTTAAGAGCCATTACCTGAATAGTAAAATTTGGTTCAACAACTTCGTTGCCTGAGTTTTGATCTATCTTCGATTCGTACCGTTTAACAAAAGCCTCCTTGTAGCCCAATTGGCGAAGCTCACGCTGTATGGCAACAGCTTCCTCGCGTGATGAAACAGCCCCTACAGTGTAGCGATGATAACCGTCGTTACCCCTAGTAACCATTAGCCCCTCAATATTTTTGAAATGACTAATATCAATAGGCACCAAGAGTGCCATAATTTGCACAGTAAATTTACCGTCTGCCGATCGACTAGCAACATATACTTTTGGTTCGGGTGCCTTAGTTTTAGGTTGTTCAACTTTTTGCTCTTTCTCTACCTTTGGTAATGCTTCAACCTTTTCGGGTTGCTTTTCTTCAATAACCTGCACTGTTTCCAGCACTTCAGGATCGGTGTTCTCAGGCTCGGAAGGAATTTCCTCTTCCTTCACAACTTCAGGCGTTTCCTCAACTTTGCCATCCTCTAGTTTCAAATCATCGGTAATTTGTTCTGCAAGTTGCGCATCGGGTTCTGGCTCTTGGGGAATAGGGATTAGGGAGATATCGATACTCTGAGTAGAAGGACTTTCATTGATTTCGAAGTTCGTTGCAAAGTCCTCAAAGCCTTCGGCTTTAGTTACCACACGATATTCACCAGGAAGCAGTTTTTTGGTAAACGATGCCTCACCAAGCTTTGCATCTATCTCGTCAATGGGTTCCTGAGATTCCGAATCGAAAAGCGACACCTTAACCACCTCTCCATTTGCTTTTTTCTGATTATCGACTGAGGCTATATTCCCGTTTACTGTAACTAGCGGAATAATTTTGATGTCGTAAATATCTTGTGGGCCAAAGCCATCGCTTTTGGAAAGAGCCATAACTCCACGGTTAAGAGAAGTGGGATAATAAAACAGGTTGTCGTCGGCATCGTTAACAGGATGTCCAAGGTTTACGGGTTCTCCATTCCCCTGAAGATCAACATAAAAAATATCGAAACCACCTATACTATTGTGACCCTGCGAGCTGAAGAAAAGATAACGGCCATCGGGAGTAATGAATGGCGTATCCTCATCAACAGGTGTATTAACCCTTGATCCTAGATTCACTGGATCATCCCATCGCTCTTTCTTATCGAGTGTCGATTTGTAAATATCAAGCCCACCCAACCCATCGGGCCTGTCGCTGGCAAAGTAAAGAGTTTTCCCGTCGGGCGATAGGGCTGCATGCGTTTCGTTGTATTTACTTGTTATAGGCTTTTTTAACTTTTTAGAACGTACCCAACCCTCATCGTAAAACGTATCGTAAATATTTTGTGGTGATGAGAAATCATCAACAAGATAGAGCCAAGTTCCATCGTAAGATAACGATGAGGTTTTAAGAAATCCACCACGAATATCATCGGTAATGCGCCGAGGGCGCTCCCAAGCATCGCCTTTCTTTTTGGCTATATAAACTTCGTAACCTTTACTGCCCAACGTGGTGTAGGCCAACGTTTGACCATCGCCTGAAATTACGGCATTAAAATTTGCATCCTTCTTGTTTATAGTATTTCCTAAATTTACAGTCTCAAGCCCCTGTGCATCGGCCATAAGCAGAGGAGCCTTCCGACATGATTCAATCCTTGCGTCCACATCCTTATGGCGAGAATCATCGGGCTCAAGAAATTGCTTGAATTTAGTGAATGCTTCAATGGCCTTATCAAACTGGTTATCCATTTGCAATGCCCTACCCAACTCATACCAAGCCTCTATTGGAGCAAATTCTTGCTTAATGGCTCTAGGGTTAAAATCAATTGATGCCCCTTTGGCTGCTTCCTTTAGGAAATTTAGTGCTAGATGTTTTTTGTTGGGGGTTAGAAGATATGTTGTACCAACTTTATAATTTAAGCTAGCACTTTGGGGATATAACTTAAGGGCATCCTCATATTTCTTGGCTGCCCGCTCATATTGCTTATCAAGCATATATCCCTCAGCCTCAAGCTCTCTGTCGTATATTAAATTCCAGTTTTGAGCATCGAGACTTTGATAAAATATTATAAAAGCTAAAACTATAAACCATCGCAACATATAGATGCACACAAAATTTGTTGTAAAAGAGTACTAACTTCTTATACAAATATAGCTGAATATCAAATATAAACCAGCAAAGTTTGATAAACACTCAATTTAATGGGGAAAAAGCACAAAAATATTTGACCAAAACCATAACTAACTTTTCCCTTACTATTAGATATTGAACTAAAAAAGTTCTCAAACTTATACAATTATTTGTGAAAATTGTGAATTGGTAAACGAGTAATAAAGATTTTCTGTCGAGCTTAAAGCCTTAGCAGTAAACCCATTATAATTTAGCCTAAATCCAATGTGTTAGGAACAATTAATTTCTATGGAAGTTGTGAATTAGAGAATAGAAAAAGACAAACAGACAACTATAATGATGAAGTGGGATACAATAGTAGGGCAATCTTTTTGACAAAAAAATCTATCGTTAATCAAGGTAAAGTGCAATTTTATTTCTCAAATCGTATGAGTTGAAAGGCTTTGCCACATAATCTTTTGCTCCTAACTCAAGTGCCTTTTGAATGCTTTTCATATCGTTTCGAGCAGATAGGATTACAACAGGTAAATCAATTTTAGCTTTGCTCATCTCTTCTAGAAAAGTGAAGCCATCCATTACCGGCATCATTATATCTAGTACAATGAGATCGAAAACTTCATCTTTGAGGCTACACAAGGCCTCTTCGCCATTCTTAACAATTGAAACGGTATATCCCCAATCGATTAGAAGCGATTCGATAAGAACCTGATTATAGTAAACATCCTCAACAAGCAGAATATGTTTTGTTGCCATTTCTAACCTAATTAAAATTTAGCATAAAAATAGTACAATAATTCTGAAACTGGCAACAAAAAAAGAGTAATAATAAAGGGTTGGCTATTGTACTTAGATAAAATAGCCAACCCTTTATAACGCTAAACGCTAGCCTCGATATTCCAAACAAAAGCTCTTACGCCAATCTCTTTGTTTCGCTTATCAAGCTTTTGCACTGTTTTCAAGAGGGTACTAACCTTATCCTCTTCGACAACAGTAATAATTGCCGAATTCATTTCGGGCCAAGTGTGAGTACCACGGCGGGGTTCACCGGTTTTAGTTCCCTGTCCCTGAACCTGTTCGAAAAACGTAAAACCCCGAATGGAGAGCTGGTCGAGCATATACTCAACACGCTCCGTATTAGCTTGGTTAAAAACTATAAAGACTGCTTTCATATTTATTTTTTTTAATTCGGAAGTATCGGCTAAATCTATACCCGATAAGTAAATTTATCAACCTAATGAGTAAGGATCTAGCCACCCTCCTGAACAATCTATTAACTAGTTACTGCCGTTATTATCTGACAGCTGCATAAAGATAAACTCTTTTCGTGCTTTCTCCTCCTTGTTTCGCTCACCATGACGCGACATAATGCCGTATAGAACCGGAACTATTATTAACGTTACAAAAGTTGATACCAGCAGGCCGCCAATTACCACAATACCCATGGGTTGCCACATCTCAGAACCTTCGCCCTGGCTAAGCGCCATTGGTAGCATACCCAGGATGGTTGTGAAAGCGGTCATGAGTACGGGGCGTAAACGCGATGCACCAGCCAGCGCAATGGCTTCTTTAAGCTCGTTGCCACGGTCGCGCATGAGGTTTATGTAGTCAACCAGCACAATCCCGTTTTTCACCACAATACCTACCAGCATTATGGCTCCGAGCGCTCCAATCATATCGAGCGAGGTTCCAGTAACCAACAGAGCACCAATTACACCTGTTATGGCGAATGGCACGGCCATCATGATTATAAAAGGTTTGTTAAACGATTCGAACTGCGATGCCATTACAATGTAAACCAGCATAATAATAAGCATCATGAAAAGTCCCATATCGGCAAAAGTCTCCTGTTGTTCCTCGTAATCACCCGCTAACCTAATGGTAACCCCTTGCGGTACATCAACCGATTCAATGGCTTTTTCAATGGCAACAGCGAGTTCACCCAGGGAGGTTTCGAAAGGCGATACCTGCACCGTTACTATTCGCTGCCTGCTTTTGCGCGATATGGTTGGTAGGGACCAGTATTCTTCAACCTTAGCCACCTCGCGTAGCTTAATCTTACCTCCAGCAGGGGTTGGTATCGATAGGTCTTCAATTGCGGTGATGGAATTTCTGTTTTCCTCTTCCATTCGTACCAGAATGTTGTACTCATCGCCATCCTCCTTAAGGTAGCCAGCAAGCATTCCCGATACCCGGTTGCGAACGTATGCCGATACTGTAGCCGAGTTTAGCCCGTGCATCGCCAGTTTCTCCTTATCAACTACTATTTTTAGCTCTGCACGTTGCTCTTCGCGGCTTATATTAACATCGCGAGCACCTGCAACTTTCTCGGTAATGACATTTTTTATCTCTTCAGCAAGCACATCGGTTGTGTTAAAATCGTAACCGTAAATTTCAACATCAACCGTTGAGTTTCCGCCCATTCCAAAGCCTGCCTGTTGAGCCTGATAGTCAATAATCTCGGGGTATAGAGCCATCTCCTTACGTAGTACCTCAGCAATGTCGAAAATTGAGCGGTCACGCTCATATTTCTTTGTACATATCACATTCATGCTGATGGTGTTGTTTGTGGTAGAGTTGAATAATGCTGAAATACCAGCATCATCGTTAGAACCAGCAGAGGTTGATATTATCTTTATTTCGGGAACCAGCTCCATAAATCGGGTTTCGAGTTGGCGCGCCGTTTTTAGCGTTTCCTCAATGCGTGTACCACGGTTAAGCTCAACAGTAACGCTTAGTCTACCGCTATCGGTTTGCTGCATAAAGTCGGTACCAATCATACCAAGGCCAAGGGGCACTAACGAACCAACAAAAATTAGTACTGCTACAATCATAGTAACCGTTTTATGGCTTAGGCAGTAGCGTAATGCTTT
>DDWD01000148.1 GCA_002345825.1 Bacteroidales bacterium UBA2295 | reverse complement strand
CCTGCGCTGTTTTGCCCTAGAAACGGGCAAAGAACTGTGGCGACGGTCGTACCGGGTGCATATCAAAAGGAACCACGGTATGTCGCGAACCGTACCCGCAATTAATGATAATTATATTGTAACCATAGGTCCTCGTTGCCACGTTATGTGCGCCGATCCAAATACGGGCGATTTGCTCTGGAGCATCGATCTGGCCAGAGAGTTCGAAACAGAGGTACCCCTTTGGTACACGGGTCAGTGCCCCTTTATTGCTGACGATATTGTTGTACTTGCCCCTGGAGGAACTTCACTTTTTGTTGGGGTCGATTGCGCAACGGGCGAGGTAGTATGGCGCACGCCAAATCCCGATGGATGGAAAATGTCCCATTCTTCGGTAGTTCCAATGGAGTTCAACGGCAAGAAAATGTATGTTTATGCAGCGCTGGGTGGTATTTGTGGTGTATCGGCAGAGGGCAATAATATTGGTGAAATTCTATGGAAAACTACCGAGTTTTCACCCTCTGTTATGGTTCCATCGCCTCTAGTCCTGGATGATGGTAAGTTATTTATCACGGCAGGCTATGGTGCTGGTGCAATGCTTTTTCAACTTAAACCATCGAAAACTGGTTTCGATGTTGAGGTTTTGCAGAAGTACAAACCACGCGAGGGCATTGCCTCCGAACAGCAAACACCCCTTTACCTAAGTGGACACATCTACTGCATTCAGCCTAAAGATGCTGGGGGAACGCGAAATCAGCTGGTATGCGTAAAGGAGGTTGATGTTATGACCAACATCTGGACCAGCGGAAAAACCGAGCGTTTTGGCCTTGGGCCATATATGTTTGCCGATGGCAAAATTTTTATCCTTAGCGATGACGGAACCCTCACCATTGGCAAGGCATCACCCGCGGGTTGGCAAATGCTCGATAGCGCAAAGGTTATCGAGGGCGTCGATTCCTGGGGACCCTTTGCCATTGCCGATGGCTACCTGCTGATGCGGGATTCAAAGCAAATGGTTTGTATTGATATAACAGCGAGGAAATAGGTATGAAGCAGAAGTTAATATTATGGATATCTGTTGTGGCACTGCTGGTTGTGGTTGCTTTTATGGTTAGAGATTTTTTCTCATCAACAGAGGAGAGTAGCTTCAATCCATACGAGTATGATCTGGCAAAGCTTAAACAGGTTGACCCCGCTCAAATTGGTTATAAGGAGGTTGGCCAAATTTTTCCAGAAATTGAAGGTTTGGCTGGTATCGCCATTGATTCCGATGACAATATCTATTTAGCCGGAGATAACGAGGTTAAAATTTATAATGCTGAACATAATCTAGAAAAAACTATCTCCACATCTCAAAAATCAAGATGTATTGGAGTAGGAGAGAACAAGGTTTACCTTGGAGCTGAAGGTCGAATTGCGATTTTTGATTTTGATAGCAATAGGCAAGCAGTTTGGAATTCGGTAAACGAAAAATCGGTTATCACCAGTATTGCAGTGAGCAAAAAGTTTGTTTACGTTGCCGATGCTGGCAATAGGATTGTTTATCAGTATGATCATAGCGGAAAACTGATTAGCGAAATTGGTCGAAAAGACATCGGAAAGGGAATTTTGGGGTTTAAAATCCCCAGTCCCTATTTTGATTTACTACTAGGACATTACGGTGAACTATGGGTGGTAAACCCCGGGCGACATAGGTTTGAGAGGTACAACGACAATGGCGAATTGGTATCGTCGTGGCAAAGAACCTCAATGGGGCTCGATGGTTTCAGCGGATGCTGTAATCCGTCCAATATCGCAATGCTGTCGAATGGATCATTTGTTACCAGCGAAAAGGGTATTGAGCGGATTAAGATTCACCAACCAACCGGCGACTTCCTCACCGTTGTTGCTCCACCCAGCTTATTTAAGGAGGGAACCACTGGTATTGATTTAGCGGTTGATTCAAACGATAGAATCTATGTGCTCGATCCGGTACAAGGAGTTATTCGGATTTTTGAGTTGAAAGAAAATATTTAGTGATTATCATGATGAATAATAATAGATTAACCAAAGCACTAAGAGTTTTTATCCTATTGGCAGTAATGGCAATAAGTGGGTATATCATGTACCAGAAAAGTGGCAATACTGCAGCTAAATCGCCATCGCCCTGTAGCAGTTGTAGTAAGGTTAGTAGCTGCGATTTACCACATGCAAAGGAGTTTAAAGGTGAAGATTAGTTTTGAAAACATTTAGCGATGAGTAGTATAGATAATGTTAGTGGAAAGAAGATGAACCGACGCGAGTTCCTTAACAGTGGACTCCGGTTTACAGTAGCCATTGGTTTGGGCGCTACCATAGGGCATCTTCTCGGAAAATCGTCGTCGCAACAAATGGTTTGGCAGCTCGACCCCACAAAGTGCATTCAATGTGGAAAGTGCGCCACCAGCTGCGTAAAAACGCCTTCGGCGGTTAAGTGCGTGCATGTTTACAGTATGTGTGGTTACTGCGACCTTTGCGGAGGCTATTTCCGCCCCGAGGCCAAGGATTTAACCACTGCTGCCGAGAATCAGCTTTGCCCCACCAGCGCCATCAAAAGAAAGTTTGTAGAGGATCCCTATTTTGAGTACGAGATTGACGAAGAGCTGTGCAATGGTTGTGGTAAGTGCGTTAAGGGGTGTGGGGCTTTTGGGAATGGCTCGCTACAGCTCCAAATTCGTCACGATTTATGCGATAACTGCAACGAGTGCGCCATTGCCCGCGATTGCCCAGCCGATGCATTTACCAGAGTCCCTGCAAATCAACCCTATTTGCTTTCGGGTATCGAGGGGTAAAAACTTTAATCAACAATGAAAAGAATTTTAGCCCATATAGTTTTACTTGTATTTGTCCTGATTCAGGCCGTTAGCGTTGCTGCCACTGAGCGGTTTCCCAAGCCCGATTTTGAGTCGGGTTACGAAACCCCATCAACCATTACACCCGATCCCCGATCGGAGGCACTTGCCATTCTCGATGTTTTTGTGCTAGTTGCTGCACTTGCAGTTATAAGTTGGCTTGTGCTAAAAAAGCGCTCAAGGCGAGGGGTGTTCTGGATGTCCATATTTTCCATTGCCTATTTTGGGTTCTTCCGTAAGGGTTGCGTGTGCGCGGTTGGGTCTATTCAGAATGTTGTTCTGGCGTTGTTTAATCCAGAATATAGTATCCCCATTACCGTAATACTTTTTTTTGCCATTCCAATCATTTTTACACTGTTCTATGGACGAACATTTTGCGCAGGGGTTTGTCCTTTGGGTGCTATTCAGGATGTTTTTTTATTCAAACCCATTAGTTTAAAGCCTTG
>DDWD01000197.1:2377-2609 GCA_002345825.1 Bacteroidales bacterium UBA2295 | reverse complement strand
TGCTAAGCAAGTTTTGCGAAAACTTGCCGGACTGTAACTCAATAAAAGGATTGATATCGTTAACAACATGAATGATGTTATCACTCTCGTCAACAATGAATGATGGTGGCATAAACGAGGCCAATGTGGTGTTGAGCAGCCTATCGATTTTGGGTGCAGGTCTTATTGGCGATCTGAGGACAAACTGCGTTTCGGCATCGTGCGAGTGAGTTCGGGGCAACGGCATATCCCT
>DDWD01000197.1:0-2316 GCA_002345825.1 Bacteroidales bacterium UBA2295 | reverse complement strand
CTGCTTCCCATAAACAAATAACCCGACGGCTTAAGGGCGTAGTAGAACATGGCGAGGATTCGTTGCTGCATTTCGGGTTTAAAGTAGATGAATAGGTTGCGACAAACTATCAGGTCGAGCTTTGAGAAGGGTGGATCCTTTAGCAGGTTGTGGGTTGCAAAAACCACAATTTTCCGCACATTCTCATTTACCTGATAGCCATTCTCTTTGCGAATAAAGTATTTGGCCAGCAAGGCGGAATCGATATCGGAAACAATACTATCGGGGTAAAAACCTTGGCCTGCCACATCGAGGGATTGGCGGTCGATATCGGTGGCAAAAATTTTAATATCGCAATCAATTTTATTGCTGCTCATATACTCCATGAACAGCATAGCTAGGGTATACACCTCCTCGCCAGTTGAGCAGCCCACCGACCAAACTCGAACTCCTACCTTTGGGTTGTAATCAATTTTATCTAGCACATTTTTGGTTAGGCTGCCAAATGCTTCGGCATCACGAAAAAAACGGGTTACCCCAATAAGCATCTCGCGGTACAGAATATCTTTCTCCTTATCCGACTCGGAAAGGAAAACCAGATACTCCTCCAGGGTGTTGAACCGATTGATGCTCACCCTACGCTCGAGCCTGCGGATAATGGTATTCTCCTTATAGTATGAGAAATCTATTCCACAATAATCCCTTAATATCAAAGTGATCTTGGTAAGCGTATCCAGATCTTTACCCAAAATATTCTCTCTGGTCTGCGATTTTCGTATAAATGGATGCTCAACGTAGTTTAGCAAAGCTTCGGGCATTTTGGAAGGGTGCAAAATGTAATCGACCAACCCCGTGGCTATGGAGCTGCGCGGCATTCCATCGAACTTGGCCGTCATCTCGTCCTGCACCATAATCATACCTCCGGCCTCCTTAATGGCACGGGTACCCAGGGTACCATCGCTTCCTGTACCCGATAAAATAATGCCAATGGCATGCTTCCCCTTATCGGTTGCCAGCGACCGAAAAAAGATATCAATAGGCAGATTTAATCCCTTTTTTGCCCCCTGATCATCTAAGTAAAGCTTTTCATGAAAAATCGAGATGTTTTTGCGGGGAGGGATAAGGTATATGTTGTTGGGTCTAATGGGCATTCCATCGCCAGCAACCTGTATTGGAATAGAGGTGTGGCGCGCCAATAGCTCATCCATAAGACTTTTGTAATCGGGCGATAGGTGCTGAATAACCACAAACGCTAAGGATGTATCAACAGGCATTGCGCTAAAAAAATCCTGAAGAGCCTCTAAACCTCCAGCCGAGGCACCAATACCAATAACAATCTGCTCATTCATCTTTGATGTTTCGAGAACAGATGATGAGGCTTTAGCCTTTTTCTTCATAAATGCAACTTTTGAAAATTAATCCCTGTTTCAAATATAGGTAAATAGGTGTATAGGTTAAACTATTGTTCAGTTTAAACTTCGGTAATTACACCAAGATTATCTAATTTGGAATTAGTCAAATTAAGGGAGGCGGTAAAGAGTGATAAACTGTTTAAGTATCCATGATTGAGGTCACTCCGCAAAGCCTTTTTGGGAAAAGGGGATACCTAAAACCTGCAATTAGAAAATTTCGGCGAGAACTTCTTACAATTCCCTTTGATGCCTAAACCTCAAAGCGTTCACTTCAAATATATACATATTGACGCTTCTTTGTAGAGAAATCGTCGGGATCGCCTGCTTGGTTGTCGCAAAGCAAGCAGGCGATGACGTGGCTGTTTATTGTCTATCATCTGCACATACAGAAAAGTATAAATGAAGTAACTATTTACTTGAGGGTAATGTAAAACAAAATTTTGAACCAGCCCCCTCCTGGCTTTCAGCCCAGATGGTACCGCCATTCCTCTCAACCAGCTCCTTGCAAAGGGGGAGTCCAAACCCTGAGCTAGGCTCCTCTTCTGTACCTACCCTACCAGCATCGGGGCTAATTAGGAAAAGGTTTTTAAGGGTACTTTCCTCCATACCAATACCACAATCAATTACTGAGACTTGCACCTGATTATCATTTACTTGCTTAGCCGAGATACTAATCTGACCATTACGATGCGAAAACTTAATGGCGTTGGATACTAGATTTCTGATAATGGTTTGCACCATATTGGCATCGGCAAACACAGCGAGATTGGGATCAATATCAAGGTTTAATGCGAGTTGTTTCGCTACAATAGGTTCATCGTATAGCCCAACCGAAGCGAATACTAGCTCGTTCAGTTTCTCGGTCTTCGGAAAGAAATCTATCTTCCCCTGCTTTAGCCTAGCCCAGTCCAAAAGGTTTTCCAAT